>JBEKNM010000249.1:0-10019 GCA_049522835.1 Mycobacterium sp. | reverse complement strand
CGACGGATGGATTCTCCAAAGGCAATCGCTTTATGCGAATTTTCATCGTCGGTCTGGTGATCTTCTTCATCGCAGCCTATGGCACCACGGTTGGGCTATATGCCACATCCGGCTGTGGCTGCCCTCAGCAACTTACTGAAGGTCAGCCGGTGGCCGACGGGACTGCGGTGACCGCTGATCTCGAAGAGCTCCAGACAGTGAAGGGCACACTGACGGCCAAGGTCATCGTTGCCCCGGACCCGAGCTGCTGGATCCGCTGACCCACGGTCTCAAGGAAGACTTGAGTATCGCGATCCACTCCGCGGTAACGCCCACCAAACGCGCCTACACCAAGGGCATGATTGTGGGTGAGTTTCCTGTTCCATTGACCATTTCTGGTGATCCCTCGGTATGGCCCTTCGATCGCTACCATTCGGGGCCGGTCACAGTCGATCTCTTCCGCGGCGGTGCGCAAGTACCGGAACGGGCAGCGGTGGCATTCGTCGACCGCGTTCCGGGCTGGAAAATCGAAGTTCCTGTTAGCGGCAAGGCCGCTGTCTTCGGACCGTACCGAGTGTTGTTGCACCGATCGCCAAGCACTGCGGCGTTCGGCGCGTCATCATCGGTGTTTTGATCGCGCTTGCCGGAGTTGCCGCCTTCGTTGCCATTCAGACGGCGCGTGGCAAGCGAAGCCCCCAGCCGCCGATCACCACGTGGTATGCGGCAATGCTCTTTGCGGTGATGCCACTACGCAATGCGTTCCCCGACGCACCCCCGATCGGATCTTGGATTGATGTCACGGTCACTCTCTGGGTGATCGTTGTGTTGGTGCTGTCGATGTTGGTCTACGTCGTCTGCTGGTGGCGGCACCTGAGACCCGAAGCCGAGAAGCCGGCCTGACAGTTTGCCGAATCTGCGCGGCGCAACGCCACGCGTGCAAAGGTTGACGCCGTGGGGAATGCATCGGAGCCGACACGACTGCGAACCTCGGGGCTGGCGGTACGGCATTTCATCGTCGGCGCGCCGTTGACGTACTCGTGGCTGGCCGTACTGGGTGTCACGACGATTATTCAGCGCAACGTCCCCAAGCGGGAATTGCACACGCTAGTCCTCGATGACTCCACCAACATCAAGCACTTGTTACGGGATCCGCTGGAAGTGCTGTTCAACAGCTTGCTGTGGATCGACGGCCGATTTTGGTGGCCATACCTTCTGCTGTTCACCTTGTTCCTTGCGCCGGCCGAACACTGGCTTGGCCAGCTGCGTTGGCTCACTGTGGGATTGAGTGCCCATATCATTGCCACGTACATCAGCGAGGGGCTGCTCTTCGTCGCAATCCGTTATCACGACGCGCCGGAGCGGCTGGTGCAGGCTCGTGACATCGGGGTCAGCTATTTCCTGGTCGGGGTGATTGCTGTGCTGGCTTATCGCATCGCGCGACCGTGGCGCTGGGGCTATCTCGGGGTACTGTTCGTCATCTTCGGCTTTCCGCTGATCACGATGGACCGGGAACTGAACTTCACCGCGATCGGTCACTTCGCGTCGATCCTCATCGGGCTCTGCTTCTACCCGATGACCCGCGAGCGCAGACGCCAGCCGTGGACTCCAGCGAATCTCAGAGCCGCTTTTCGGCGACTCGGTTCCCGCGAGCGGTCAGCCTGATAGTGCTCCCGCGAACATGTGACTGTGTGCTGCCGCACTACTACGCCAATACGCGATTTGCGCAGCCGCCGCGATCAGCGGTTAACGCGAATGTAACTACCCGCCCATAACGTGGCGGGATGCGACACGTGTCGCCGCGAACGCTGGGCGCAGAGGAGGAGTTTCACCTTGTCGATCTCAAGACAAGGCGACTCACAGCCCGTGCCCCCGAACTGCTGGCCGAGCTGAGCGCACAATACGTCGCCGAGCTGCAACGCTGCGTTGTCGAAACGAACACCGCGGTAGTCGATTCGCTCGAGGGTTTGCGCGACGAACTCGCCCATGACCGCCGGGTCTTGATAGCGACCGCGGCCGAACTGGGTATCGGTGTGGTCGCCGCGGGAACCGTGCCCCTGGCGGTGCCGGCCGAAATGCACGTGACCAAGACACCGCGCTACCGGCAAATGCTCGCCGACTACCAACTGCTGGCCCGCGAGCAGCTGATTTGCGGCACTCAGGTACACGTCGGTGTCGCCGACCGCGACGAAGCGGTCGAGGTTGCCCACCGGGTGGCCGCTTACTTGTCAGCTCTGCTCGCTTTGTCTGCCAGCTCGCCATTCGCGTCGGACGGGTCCGACACCGGCTACTCGAGCATGCGCACGCTGGTCTGGCAACGTTGGCCGACGACCGGCCCGGCCGCTCCGGTGCAATCGGCGGAAGAATACGACGACCTGGTCGGCGAGCTGGTGGCCAGCGGAGTCATCACCGACGCCGGGATGGTCTACTTCGACGTCCGTCCGTCGAACTCCGCGCCGACAGTGGAGCTGCGGGTGTGCGACAGCTGCCCGTCCCTGGACACCGTCGTGCTGATCGCCGGGCTGTTCCGGGCTCTGGTCGAGCGTGAACTCGCGGCCCTGCGAGCCGGCGCTCGCGGGAGGATCCTGTCCCCGGTGCTGGGCCGGGCCGCGCTGTGGCGGGCCGCCCGATCGGGGTTGGAGGGCGAGCTGGTCGACGTCAGCGGCCCGGTCAGCCGTCCGGCGTCGGAGGTGGTCAGCGAGCTGGTCCACTCGCTACGCCCGCAACTGGAAGAAAGTGGCGATTGGGACACCGTAAGCGAGTTGACCCGTCAAGCACTGATCGCGGGCACGTCGTCGGCGCGGCAACGGCGGGCACTGCGCCGCCGCGGGCGTCTCACCGACGTGGTCGACCAGCTGCTCGCCGAGACCGCCGGCCGCGCAACGAACACCGCGATCGTCGGCGGCGACGACCCGACCCTGCTGTTCGGCTACCAGCCCGGCAGCAAACCGATAGTCAGCACGGCCGGCGGCGACCTCGACGACGGCTATGACGAAGCGGTCGATGCCGACGGTCAGCCAAGGCAGCCCTATCGGACGGTCCTCGCCACCATTGCCCAGCTCGGCGCGGCCCAGTTGCGGTCTCGGGAAGCCGACATCGAGCAGGAGCAGCGCTCCGACAACGTCACCTTTCGCGTTACCGGTCAGAGCCGTGCCCAGCTCTTCCCTGTCGACCTGGTACCGCGCATGGTGACCGCGCAGGAGTGGGCGCAGCTGTCCGAAGGCCTGGCTCAGCGGGCGCGTGCGCTGGACGCATTCCTTCGCGACATCTACTCCGAGCAGGCGATCGTCGCCGACGGCATCATCGGCCTCCAGGCCCTCGACCGGGCCCCAGGCTTCCGCTCGACGGGCCGCCTCGCCGGCAACACGGTCCGAGCGCATATCAGCGGCACCGACATCGTGTGCGACCGTGCCGGTGGTTGGATGGTGCTTGAAGACAATCTGCGAGTGCCGTCGGGCCTCGCGTACGCGATCGTCAACCACCGGTTGCTAAGCAAGCACATCCCCGAGCTGCAGTCGCCCGTCGCAATCCAGGACGCCGGCCAAGCATCTGAAATGCTCCTCGAAACTTTGCGTGCAGCGGCACCGATGCACGCGCCCGACGACCCTACAGTGGTGCTGCTGTCCGCCGGCTGGGAAGACTCCGCATGGTTCGAACACACCTTTCTGGCTGAGGAAATGGCGGTCGCGCTAGTGCAGCCGTCGGACTTGTCGGTGCGCGACGGAAACCTGGTACACAACATCGGTTCAAACGTCCGACGCATCGACGTCGTGTATGCGCGGATGGACGAGGACATGCTGCTGTCTTCCGCCGGATACGACGGCGCGCCACTGCGGCCCGGCCTGCTTGGCGCGATCGCCGCCGGCAATCTCACCATTGCCAATGCCCTCGCCAACGGAGTGGCCGACGACAAGGCGATCTACGCTTACGTCCCAGCCATGATCGAGTACTACTTCGGCGAAAAACCTCAGTTGGCTCAGGTGCCGACCTGGATCTGCGCGGAGCGCGAACAACGTGACTACGTGCTGGCCAACCTTGGCGACCTGGTGGTGAAACCCATCGACGGGTTAGGCGGCAGCGGTGTCCTGATCGGGCCGGAAGCCTCCGAGGCGGCGCTGGATGCGCGCCGGCGGGAGCTGGAAACTCAACCGGAGCGATTTATCGCCCAGGAGGCGGTCAACCTGTCCACCCATCCCACTTTCGACGGTGACGGCCTATACCCTCATCACGTCGACCTGCGCGTGTTCGTCCATCTTCGGGCCCTGGCGAGCGATTCGGTATCGGCGCACGTGATGCCTGCGGCGTTGACGCGAGTAGCCAGCCGAGGGTCGCGGATCGTCAACTCGTCGTCCGGCGGAGGCAGTAAGGACACCTGGATTCTTAGCGGCGCAAGCGCTGGCGAAGGTTAGCGAGGAGACATGTGCGGTATCTGCGGTGAGATCCGCTGGGACGGCCAGCCAGCGGATCTCGGCGCGGTCGCCCGGATGACCGGTGCAATGACCTCGCGCGGACCGGACGCCGACGGGGTGGTGGCCCACGGTCCCGTGGCACTGGGGCATCGGAGATTATCGATCATCGACCTGTCCGCCCGCGGCGCCCAGCCGATGGTCGACGCTGATCTTGGGTTGACGTTGGTGTTCAACGGCTGCATCTACAACTACAAGGAGCTGCGTAAGCAACTTCAAGCCGACGGGTACCGCTTCTTCTCGACCGCCGACAGCGAGGTCGTGATCAAGGCGTTCCACAAATGGGGCGTGCACTGCGTCGACCGGTTCAAGGGAATGTTCGCGTTCGCCATCGCCGACCGGGACACCGGGGTGGTGACGCTGGCACGGGACCGACTGGGCATAAAGCCGCTCTATGTTGCCTCTTCGCCCGGTCGGGTACGGTTCGCATCCACGGTGCGTGCACTGCTCGACGCCGGCGGCGTGGACACCGAATTGGATCGCGAGGCGCTGCACCACTACATGACCTTCCACTCCGTCGTGCCGGCGCCGCTCACAATCTACCGCGGTGTGCGCAAGCTGCCGCCGGCATCGGTGCGGGTGATCGCGCCCGACGGTTCACACACCGACACCGTGTACTGGACACCGGAGTTCGGCCGCAACCCTGCCAAAGCGACTTGGTCGACCGGCGACTGGGAGGCTGCGCTGATGGACGCACTGCGCACCGCCGTGAAACGCCGGATGGTCGCCGACGTGCCCGTGGGCGTGCTGCTGTCGGGCGGCATCGACTCCTCGATCGTGGTGGCACTGCTGGCAGAGCAGGGCCAGCACGGGTTGGCCACCTTCAGTATCGGTTTCGACTCAGCCGGCGGCGAATCCGGCGACGAGTACTTCTATTCCGACTTGATCGCCAAGACCTTCGACACCGACCACCACAAGATCCACATCGACGGATCGCGGCTGTTGCCCGCGGTGCCGAAAACCATTGCCGCGATGAGCGAACCGATGGTCAGCCACGACTGCGTGGCCTTCTACCTGCTATCGGAGGAGGTTAGTCGGTCGGTGAAGGTGGTGCAGTCCGGACAGGGCGCCGATGAGATTCTGGCCGGCTACGACTGGTACCCACCGCTGGCCAATGTCGCCCGCGAGCAGACCACCGAGGCCTACGCCAAGGTGTTCTTCGACCGCAGCCACAGCGATGTGCTTTCAATCTTCGCTCCCGAGTACGGGATTGACGTCGACGTGAGCCGCGAGTTCGCGTCCGCCCATCAGGCTGCGCCCGGCGCCGATTCCGCGGTGGACGCGGCGCTGCGCCTAGATACCCAGGTGATGCTGGTCGACGACCCGGTCAAACGCGTCGACAACATGACGATGGCGTGGGGGCTGGAGGCGCGCGTGCCGTTCCTCGACCATGATTTCGTCGAGCTTGCGGCCTCCTGCCCGCCCGAGCTGAAGCTGGCCTCGGATGGCAAGGGTGTGCTCAAGGACGCGTCGCGGGCATTCCTGCCGCCGGAGGTGGTCGACCGGACCAAGGGCTACTTCCCGGTGCCAGGTATCCGCCATTTGCACGGCGAGGTGTTCGACATGGTGCGCGATGCGCTCACCAACGATGCGGCCCGCAACCGCGGGCTGTATCGCCCCGACACCGTCAAAGCCCTGCTGGCCGCGCCGAACCAGACACGGACCACGCTGGGCTCAAACGCGTTGTGGCAACTCGCGGTGCTCGAGATGTGGCTGCAGAGCATGGAGGGCTGAGGCGATGGGGCAGGTGCGCGCAATCTACGGCGCGTCGCTGTCCCCGGACGCGACGGCGTTCGCGCACCTGATCGATGACGGCGGTTATCCCCGTGCCGTGCAGCGCTTTCTACGTGGCTGGCGGGCCAGCTCGTCGCGGGACGTCGAACTACCGGTGGAGGGCCCGGTTTCCCGTGTCATCCACTCTGCGGACGGACTGTGGCTGGCGTGCGAGGTGGCGCCCAGTGGCGGCACCCGCAGCCAGATCTGGGTCGTCACCACCGATCCCGACGACAGGATGGCCCGTCGCATCGACGGAGAACACACCGGGACCGCTGAGCTGATCGGCTGGGACGGCACCCGCGTCGCCGCGATCCTGACCGGTGAAGACGGGGCGCGGCTACCACGAACTGATAATGCTGCACGGCCAGACCGAAATCGCTTTACTGCCATCCGACCCCGGGTCCACGACGGCCGACGGCGTGATCCTCGACGATCACCATCCGCGCCGCGTCCGCTCCGGCCCGTCCGGCGACCTGGCCGAGCTGTACTACCCGGCCAAGAACTACGGGGTCAACGGGAACCGCGGATACGTGCGGGCGCTGATCCGCAGTGACAATGGCTGCGAGCATGCCCGGCTGCTGGAAGTGACCGCCACGCACGACGGTGTCAGCTATTACGTAGTCGCCGAACGCCCGGACTGTGAACTTGACGCATTTGCTATCAGTGACGATCTGTCCACCGTCGCATTGCTTTGGAACCTGCAGGGCCGCAGCGAGTTGCAGATTCTCGAATACTCCGACAACACGCTGACCGAACCGATCCCGCTGCCGGGCCTGGTCGCGAGCCAGTTGTCCGTCAGCGCCGGTGGCTCCATGGTGGCCATGACCGTCGAAGGGCCGTCGGCGCCCCGCACCGTCGAGCTGGTCGACCCCCGCTCGCGGCAATGGGAACCGATCGACCGCGAACCCAGTCGCGGCCCGGTCATCCCCGGGTTCTCTGCCAGGACCGTGCCGGAGACGATCACCGCACGCGACGGACTGAACCTGAATGCATGGCTGTACCGGCCGGCGCCGGGAAGCGGCGGCGGCGCGGTGATCTACCTACATGGCGGTCCGGAAGGCCAGTCCCGGCCTGGCTACAACGAGATCTTCGCGCGGCTGGTCAATGACGGGATCAGCGTGCTGGCACCGAATGTCCGCGGCTCCGGCGGGTTCGGCCGGACGTTTGTGCACGCCGACGACAAGGAGAAACGTTTCGCCGCTATCGAAGACGTCGCCGACTGTGTGCGTTTCCTGGTGGACAACGACCTGGCTGACCCGGCGCGCATTGCCTGCGCCGGCTGGTCTTATGGCGGCTTTCTGACGATGGCGGCCTTGACGTTTCACCCCGCATTGTTCGCGGCGGGCATCAGCGTCTGCGGGATGAGTGACCTCACGACGTTCTACCGCCACACTGAGGCGTGGATCGCCGACGCGGCATATCCGAAGTATGGCCACCCCGTCAACGATCGCGATCTGCTCGAGCGATTGTCGCCGTTGCGCCGGGTAGACGCGTTGACCGCGCCGCTGCTAGTGGTGCACGGGGCCAACGACACCAACGTGCCAGTCAGTGAATCTGAGCAGATCGTCGACGCGTTGCGCAGTACCGGTCGCGACGTCCGGTACCTGCTCTTCGACGACGACGGACACGGGATCGTCAAGCGCGAGAATCGTGCAGCGTTGGCCACGGCGATGAGTGAATGGTTGAGCAAGGCGTTCGCCGCCGCTGGACCGCTCCCGGCCACCCGTGAACCCGGCCGCAGTGCCTAGCTGCGGGTAGCGGTGACATAATGCATCGAGGAGAGCGTCTCGGTTGAAGCGCTCGGCAACGAAAGACCGTAGGCGGCAAACAATTCCGGCACACTGCTGGTGGCTGTTGCCCATCCGTGGGTGCTGAGATATTCGACCACGTCGTTGCGATCGCCGGCATACCACAGGTCGGTCATCTCGATGTCGAAGCCGTGTCCTCGCCACTGGTCGGTGACCTTACGCATCCGTTCGGCCATCGTCTGTACGGCATCGCTGGCGCCCTGCGTGTTCTGGGTCGCCAACTGACTTCCCGCTAGGCTTAGTGCAGTGATGTTGTCCAGCAGCCGATCCTGGGCGTCTGGCGGCAAGAACGGCATCAGGCCTTCGGCGCTCCATGCGGTTGGTTTGGTGGGGTCCAGGCCGGCCGCGCGGAGCGCTGCGGGCCAGTCATGGCGAAGGTCGACGGGTACCGCCCGCCGATCGGCGGTCGGGGTGGCGCCAAGCTCGGCCAAGGTTGCCGTCTTGAACTCGATGACCTGGGACTGGTCGATCTCGAACACCGTGGTTCCGGGCGGCCAGGGCAGCCGGTAGGCGCGGGCGTCCAGCCCCGAAGCCAAGATCACCGCCTGGCGGATCCCCTCGTCGGCCGCGGCCATGAAGAAGTCGTCGAAGAACCGGGTGCGCACGCCCATCATGTCGCCCATTCGCTGCATCCCGAAGGCGCCATTGTCGTCGACGTCGGAGGGATCCAGCTCGCCGCTGGCCAGTCGGGTGAAGAAGTCCACGCCAACTGCGCGGACCAGCGGCTCGGCCAGGGGGTCGTCGATCAGTGGGTTGGGGCCACGGCTGGCCAGTGCGCGCCCTACCGCGACGCCGGTCGCAGTGGCGCCCACGCTGGTGGCCAGGTCCCAAGTGTCGTCGTCGGTTCGTGCCATTACCGCGCCCCTTTCGTCCCGATGTCGTCCTTTAACCCGAATCTAGGGCGAGTACTTAAGCGTGCGCTGTGTGCGTACATCCGCGGGCATGGAATGCTGGCACTTGATGCGGCATTACTATTCCGTAGACGCGATCCGTGAAGCCGAAGCGCCGCTTCTGGCCAGCCTTCCCGACGGGGCGTTGATGAAACGCGCGGCGTTCGGGCTGGCCACCAAGATCATCGGTGAGCTGACCGCCCGCACCGGTGAGGTTGCCGGCCGCCGGGTGTGCGCCGTCGTCGGCGCAGGCGACAACGGCGGTGACGCGCTGTGGGCGGCCACCTTCCTGCGCCGTCGCGGCGTGGCCGCCGACGCGATACTGCTCAACCCGGAGCGCGCCCACCGCAAGGGGCTGGCGGCGTTCCGGAAAGCGGGCGGCCGTATCGTCGAAAATGTTTCGCCTGCAACCGATCTCGTTATCGACGGAGTGGTGGGCATCTCCGGCTCGGGCCCGCTGCGACCGGCGGCGGCCGAGGTGTTCGCCGCTTTGAAAGAGGCGGGCGACGCCCCGGTGGTCGCCGTCGACATCCCCAGCGGCATCGACGTGGCGACCGGGGCGATCACCGGCCCCGCTGTGCACGCCGCGCTCACCGTCACCTTCGGCGGCCTCAAACCCGTGCACGCGCTTGCCGATTGCGGCGACGTCGAGCTGATCGATATCGGGCTCAGTCTGCCGGGCACTGATGTTTTGGGTTTCGAGGCTGACGACGTGGCCGCGCGCTGGCCGGTGCCGGGCCCGCACGACGACAAATACACCCAGGGCGTCACCGGTGTGATGGCCGGCTCCTCAACCTATCCGGGTGCGGCTGTGCTGTGTACCGGCGCCGCCGTCGCGGCCACCTCCGGCATGGTCCGCTACGCCGGCAGCGCGCACAGCGAGGTCCTCACGCACTGGCCCGAGGTGATCGCGTCGCCGACCCCGGCTTCGGCCGGGCGGGTACAGGCCTGGGTCGTCGGGCCTGGGTTGGGTACCGACGACACCGGAGCCACCGCGTTGTGGTTCGCGCTCGACACCGATCTGCCGGTGCTCGTCGACGCCGACGGGCTGACCATCCTGGCGGCCCACCCCGATCTCGTGGTCAATCGCACCGGGCCGACGC
>JBEKNM010000248.1:0-6651 GCA_049522835.1 Mycobacterium sp. | reverse complement strand
TGCCAGCTTAAGGCCGGGAGCATCCCACCTTGGCCCGTTCCGGGCCGCATCGTCGCCGCGCTAGGGCTGAATTGCCCGGCTCCTCCTCGGCCCGTTCCGGGCCGCATCGTCGCCGCGCTAGGGCTGAATTGCCCGGCTCCTCCTCGGCCCGTTCCGGGCCGCATCGTCGCCGCGCTAGGTTAACCGCATGCTGGCGGAAATGCAGATCACGAACCTTCTCTATCGCTACGCCGAATGCATCGACACCGGCGATCTGGTGGGGGCGGCTGAGCTCTTCGAGCACGCACGCATCCGGGTCGGTGGCCCAGACACTGGCCAAGACACCATCGATGCGGCCCGGCTGCTGGGGATCTGGAAGTCGCTTATCGTGATCCATCCGGACGGGACACCCCGAACCAAGCACGTGACCACCAATCCGATCGTCGAGGTCGACGAGGCGGCCGGCACGGCGAGCTGCCGTAGCTACTACACGGTGCTACAGCAGACTGACGAGTTGCCGCTGCAGACGATCGTCACCGGCCGTTATCACGACCGCTTCGAACGTGTCGGCGGCCAGTGGCGGTTTTCCTACCGCGACCTCACACTCATCGACTTGGTCGGTGATGTCAGTCACCATCTCACTCATCCCATCGCGATCCCATCGCGCCGAAAGCAGCCGGGAGCCTGACGACTGTACCCGATAGCTATCTGGACTACGGTGAATCTACGCAATGTTGTGCCTCCCAGACCCGGAGGCCGGATAATTCTGGTTCTTACCGCGACGCAGGAGGTATCGGGATGAGCGAACGGCACCACCGCCCCGTCTGGTGGTCATGGTTAGTCAGCGTGCTGGCTGTGGTCGGACTGGGCCTCGGCCAGGCCACCATGCCGGCGTCCGCATCACCATCCACCCTGGCGCTCGACCGGTTCAGCGACCGGCCCATGCCACCGCAGGACCTCACGGCGGTGGTCGGTCAGGTTGGGCCGCAGGTGGTCAACATCAGCACCAAATTCGGCTACAACAACGCAGTGGGGGCCGGAACCGGCATTGTCATCGACCCCAACGGTGTCGTGCTGACCAACAATCACGTGATCTCGGGCGCTACCGATATCAGTGCGTACAGTGTCGGCAGCGGCCAGAGTTATGGCGTTGACGTGGTCGGCTATGACCGCGCCGCGGATGTGGCGGTGGTGCAGCTTCGTGGCGGAGGTGGCCTGCCCACCGCCGTAATCGGTGGCGGGGTGGGAGTCGGCGACCCGGTCGTCGCGCTGGGCAACGCAGGTGGCCAGGGCGGAGCGCCCAGTGCGGTGGCCGGCCGCGTCGTCGCACTCAACCAGAGCGTCTCGGCAACTGACACCCTGACCGGCGCCGCAGAGAACCTGGGCGGGCTGATCCAGGCTGACGCCGCGATCAAGCCCGGTGACTCAGGTGGGCCCATGGTCAACAACGCCGGTCAGGTGATCGGCATGAACACAGCGGCCACTGACAGCTACAAGATGTCCGGTGGGCAGGGCTTCGCCATTCCGATCGGTAACGCGTTGGGGGTCGCCGGCGCCATCCGGGCCGGCGCCGCCTCGAACACTGTGCATATCGGCCCGACGGCCTTCCTCGGCTTAGGCGTCGTCGACAACAACGGCCGCGGCGCGCGGGTCGCACGCGTGGTCGGCGACGGTCCCGCCGCGGCGGCCGGGATCTCCGTTGGCGACATCATCTACTCGGTGGATAGTGGCGCCATCAACGGGGCCACCTCGATGACGGATGCGCTCATCGCGCATCACCCCGGAGACACCATTTTGGTGAGCCTGCACACTAACTCAGGTGGCGACCGCACCGTGAATGTGCAATTGGCGGACGGACCTCCAGCCTGAGATTCGTGCGGATCTTGCCTCGCGGCTGGCCATTTCGGTTGCTGCCTGACTTTGTTCATCGCCTGTCTACGGCCGTGATTCTGAATCTCTCGGCTCGGGTACCCGTGGCATCGTGGAATTGATGGACGACGCAAAAGACGCTGTCGAGCACCATCCCGCCGGGGGCAGTCACATCGAAGGCGGTGTGGTCGAGCACCCGAGTGCCGACGATTTCGGCAACGCCGCCGCTCTGCCCGCCGACCCGACGTGGTTCAAACACGCCGTTTTCTACGAGGTGCTCGTCCGGGCGTTCTTCGACGCCAGTGCCGACGGTTCCGGTGACCTGCGTGGACTCATAGACCGCCTGGACTATCTGCAGTGGCTGGGTATCGACTGCATTTGGCTGCCCCCGTTCTACGACTCGCCGCTGCGTGACGGTGGCTACGACATCCGGGACTTCTACAAGGTGCTGTCCGAATTCGGCACCGTCGACGATTTCGTCGCGCTGGTCGACGCTGCTCACCGGCGGGGAATCCGGGTTATCACCGACCTGGTGATGAACCACACATCTGAGTCGCATCCATGGTTTCAAGAGTCCCGCCGCGACCCCGACGGACCCTACGGCGACTACTACGTGTGGAGCGACACCAGCGAGAAGTACACCGACGCCCGGATCATCTTCGTCGACAGCGAAGAGTCGAATTGGACGTTCGATCCGGTGCGCCGCCAGTTCTACTGGCATCGGTTCTTCTCCCACCAGCCGGATCTGAATTACGACAACCCGGCCGTGCAGGAGGCGATGATCGACGTTCTTCGCTTTTGGCTCGGCCTGGGTATCGACGGGTTTCGTCTGGATGCGGTGCCCTACCTCTTCGAGCGCGAGGGCACCAATTGCGAGAACCTGCCCGAGACGCACAGCTTCCTCAAGCGCGTCCGCAAGGTGGTCGACGACGAGTTCCCGGGCCGGGTGCTGCTGGCCGAGGCCAATCAGTGGCCGGGCGATGTCGTCGAGTACTTCGGCGACGCCAGCACCGGCGGCGACGAGTGCCACATGGCGTTTCACTTCCCGCTGATGCCGCGCATCTTCATGGCGGTTCGCCGGGAGTCGCGGTTTCCGATCTCGGAGATCATGGCCCAGACACCGCCGATCCCGGATATGGCTCAGTGGGGGATCTTTCTGCGTAACCACGACGAGCTGACACTGGAAATGGTCAGTGACGAAGAGCGCGACTACATGTATGCCGAGTACGCCAAAGACCCGCGGATGAAGGCGAATGTCGGCATCCGTCGCCGGCTGGCGCCACTGTTGGACAACGACCGCAATCAGATCGGGCTGTTCACCGCGCTGCTGCTGTCGTTGCCCGGCTCACCGGTTCTCTACTACGGCGACGAGATCGGTATGGGCGATGTGATCTGGTTGGGGGATCGCGACGGGGTGCGCACCCCGATGCAGTGGACGCCGGACCGCAATGCCGGCTTCTCCACCGCAAACCCGGGTCGGCTTTACCTGCCGCCCAGCCAGGACCCGGTCTACGGCTACCAGGCCGTCAACGTCGAGGCACAACGCGACACCTCGACGTCGCTGCTTAACTTCACCCGCGTGATGCTGGCGGTGCGCCGCCGGCACGATGCCTTCGCCATCGGGACATTCCAGGAACTGGGCGGGTCGAACCCGTCGGTGCTGGCTTTCGTGCGCGAAGCGGCAGATGATGGCGACACTGTGCTGTGCGTCCACAATCTGTCGCGCTTCCCCCAGCCCATCGAACTGAACCTGCAGCATTGGAGTGGCTGCACGCCGGTCGAGCTGACCGGGCACGTGGAATTTCCGCGCATCGGCCACCTGCCCTACCTGCTGACACTGCCAGGACACGGGTTCTACTGGTTCCAGTTGTCCCCATCTGAGGAGAACGTATGACGCGCGCCGACGACGATGCAGAGCGAAGCGATGAGGAGGAGCGGCGCCAATGACCAACGCCAACGACGATGCAGAGCGCAGCGATGTGGGGGTACCGCCCGCTTGCGGGGGAGAGGAGCGGCGCCCATGACCCCGTCGGCGACGATGCAGAGCGATAGCGATGAGGAGGAGCGGCGCCTATGACCCTGCCGGCCAAGCTGCCTTGGTCCGAGTGGCTTCCACAGCAACGTTGGTACGCCGGACGCAACCGCGAGCTGTCCGCCGCTGAAACCGGCATCGTCGTCCAACTGCGGGACGACCTCGACCTGGTCCTGATCGACGCCGATTACACCAACGGCTCATCGGAGCGCTATCAAGTGATCGTCGGGTGGGATTCCGCGCCCGTCTCCGAGTACAGCGCCGTGGCCACAATCGGCGCTGCCGACGATCGGACCGGCTTCGATGCGCTGTACGACGCCAACGCCCCGCAATTTCTGCTGTCGTTGATCAACTCATCAGCCGTGCGCGATGCGTCCGGCGTCGAAGTGACGTTTACCAAAGAACCCGACGTCGAACTGCCGCTGGAGGCGCAGTCGCATGTCTCCGACGCCGAGCAGTCCAATACCAGCGTGATCTTCGATCGGCGTGCCATCTTCAAGGTGTTCCGTCGGGTGAGCAGCGGTATCAATCCCGATATCGAACTGAACCGGGTGCTCGCCCGCGCTGGCAACCCGCATGTGGCGCGGCTGCTAGGCACCTACGAGATAGCCGCACCCGATGACGCCGCCGACGCGGCGTGGCCGCTGGGTATGGTGACCGAGTTTGCGGTCAACGCCGCTGAGGGCTGGGCAATGGCGACGGCCAGCGTTCGCGACCTGTTCGCCGAGGGCGACTTGTACGCCCACGAAGTCGGCGGCGATTTCGCTGGTGAGTCCAATCGGCTCGGCGAAGCGGTTGCGTCCGTGCACGCCACTCTGGCCGAATGCCTCGGAACCGCGCAGGCAACTTTCCCGGTGGATAACGTGCTGGCGCGGCTTTCGTCGACCGTGGCGCTGGTTCCTGAACTGGAGGGGTACGCGGCGACGATCGAAGAGAAATTCCAGAAGCTTGCAAGTGAGCCGGTCACCGTTCAGCGGGTGCACGGCGACTTGCACCTGGGACAGGTGCTGCGTACCCCGGAGAGCTGGCTGCTGATCGACTTCGAGGGTGAGCCGGGCCAGCCGCTGGACGAGCGCCGGGCGCCGGATTCGCCATTGCGGGACGTGGCTGGTGTTTTGCGCTCCTTCGAGTACGCCGCCTACGGGCCGCTGGTAGACCAGGGCACCGACAAACAGCTGGCGGCCCGGGCCCGGGAATGGATCGAGCGCAATCGCACCGCGTTCTGCGATGGCTACGCGGCCGCGTCGGGGATCGATCCACGAGACGCGGCGCAGCTGCTGGCCGCCTATGAGCTCGACAAGGCCGTCTACGAGGTCGGCTACGAGGCGCGGCACCGGCCTGGATGGCTGCCGATCCCGCTGCGGTCCATCGCCCGGCTCACCGCTGCCTGAGTTGATCGGTGCGGTCTGAAAGTATATGCGTGTGGTGAGTGAGACTTTCGATCGTGAGGCGCGCCTGTCGTGGGTGCTGGCAATGCTCGCCGGTGTGCTGGGAGCGACTGCTTTTACCCACTCCGAGGGATACTTCGTGACCTTCATGACCGGCAATGCCCAACGCGCTGTGTTGGGGTACTTCCGGGGTGATGTGGTGTTGTCGATCACGGCGGGGGTGCTACTGCTGTGCTTCGTCGCCGGCGTGGTGGTCGCGTCCATGTGCCGGCGGCGTTTCTGGTCGGGACATGCGCATGGCCCGATCGTGTTGACGACCTTCAGTCTGGTGGGCGCCACACTGCTGGACGTTATCGATGAAGGCTGGGCGGAAAGCTCGCTTGATTTCGCGCCAATTATGCTGGTGGTCTTCGGTGTTGGCGCCTTGAACACGTCGTTCGTCAAGGACGGCGAGGTGTCAGTCCCGTTGAGCTATGTGACCGGCACGCTGGTCAAGATGAGCCAGGGCATCGAACGCCACATCGCCGGCGGCACAGCGGCCGACTGGCTCGGCTACCTTCTGCTGTTCGCCAGCTTCGCGTTGGGCGCGGCGGTTGGCGGCGGCATCAGCCTGGTCGTCAATGGCCTGTGGATGTTGGTGGTCGCTTCGGTTGTGTGTGCGTTGACCACCGTATACACCTACTTCCACCAGGACCGCCGCGCCTTGCAGGACTAGCCGCAGGTAGCTGAAAAAACATCGGCAGCAGCGCTGGCCGGTGCGCTGCTGCCGATGGCGGCGTTGTGTCTGCGGTGCCCTTAGCTGTTGTTGTTGACGGCGTTGAGCACCTGCAGCATGTCGGGCTTCATGGCAAGCAACTGCTGATTCCAGTAGGGCCACGAGTGTGTCCCATTGGCCGGGAAGTTGAACACGCCGTTGCGCCCACCCGAGGCCGCATAGGTGCTCTGGAACTGCTGGTTGGTTCGCAGTGTCATGCCTTCCAGGAACTTCGCCGGCATGTTGTCACCGCCGAGGTCGGTCGGTGTGCCGTTACCGCAGTACACCCAGATTCGGGTGTTGTTGGCGACCAGCCGCGGAATCTGGACCATCGGGTCGTTGCGCTTCCACGCCGGGTCGCTGGACGGACCCCACATGCTGCTGGCGTTGTAACCCCCTGCGTCGGTCATTGCCAAGCCGATCAGCGTCGGCCACCAGCCCTCGGATGGGTTGAGGAAGCCGGACAGTGCGGCAGCGTAGGGGAACTGCTGCGGGTAGTACGCGGCCAGGATCAGCGCCGTACGCTGCGGCGCCAACCGAATTCCGATAGCATTGGTTTCGAGTCCCGGCCGACTCTCAATCGTTAGCCAACCGCGATGTCTTGCTGCGGCCGCGACAAGCGAATTGCG
>JBEKNM010000247.1:0-6733 GCA_049522835.1 Mycobacterium sp. | reverse complement strand
ATCGGGCGTCGCGGTGGTTGGTGGCTTCCACGGGAGTGTCTTCTCGGTAGGTCTCCGCGTCGGTCTTGTGGGAAGACTCGTCACCCCAGGCCGTGTTGGGACCTCGTTCGGATTCCACAGCCTCGCGCCTGTGCTTCTTGTCCTTCGGGGAGATGCTGTCAGCGCGTTCCCACTGCTCCTGGAGTTGCTCGCGGGATGTCGCCGCTTCGCTCTGGTGCTCGGCCGCTTGCTCCTGCAACCTGGCGGCTTCGGCCGCCTTGACCTCCGCCTCAGCCTGGGCGGCACGTGCTTTAGCGGCTGTTTCTTGCCCGAGTGCTTCGCGTCGTTCGACCCTGGCTGTCTCCAGCCTTGCCTGTTCGCGAATCTCTTCTGCCTGGCGTTGCCGGCGCCGACGCCGTGCTTTGCTGACCGCTACGACCAGGACAACAAGCGCGAGCACGGCTACTGCTGCGACGACAGCAATCCAAATAGTGCTGGTACTGGTGCTCATGGTGGGCTCCGTTGATATCGATGTGTGGTGATGCTGCAGCCTGCCTCCAGCGGATCCCCATATTCGACAGAAATAAAACAAGCGCAGGAACAGAGCACCCGAGCGGCGCTAGCGCGCGTGGGTGGTTTCGGTGTTGGCGTCCTGGAACATCTCCGAGACGATCAGCCAGGATCCGTCGTCTTGACGCTGTAGGGCGCGCAGCGAGTAATTGTCGCGGTCGAGCGTTCCGCCGCCGACCAGCCCTTGACCTTTGACTATGAGATGCGCTGAGACCAGAACTACTTCGGGCGTCAGCACCCGAAAGCTGGTTTCCGGCGGGCCGGCGAGCTCGCCGCGGTTGAAGTTGGCGTCTCTGAACAGGCCCGTCAGGTAGTCGACGATTTCGTCGCGTCCGCGTTTGACCGTTCCGAATGCATTGACCCAGTCGGCGTCGTCAGAGTACACGCGCCGCAGCGGCGCGGCGTCTCGATCGTCGAACGCCTTCAATAACGTCAGCAGCGTCTTGCCGATGGCTTCCTGATCCGCGGGCGGTAAGTCCGAAAAGTTAGTCATGTCAGTCGCACTACGTTAAGTCCAGGGCTTGGACCGTCGCAATACCGCCTTCATTTGTCGCCACCGATGCAGTACACGGTGTTGCCCGGCCGTCGGCCTTGGCTATCCGGCTGGATAGCTGTCGGCGAGAATGGCTCCATGACACTGGATCTGACCGCGTACTTCGACCGGGTCGATTATCGCGGCCCTGCTGAGCCGAACCTCGACGTACTGCAGGATCTGGTAACCGCTCACACAAAAACCATTCCGTTCGAGAACCTGGATCCGTTGCTGGGAGTACCGGTGGACGATCTGAGCCCAGAGTCCCTGACCGACAAGTTGGTTCGCCGTCGCCGGGGCGGCTACTGCTACGAGCACAACGGCCTGATGGGCCACGTCCTGGCAGAGCTTGGCTTTGGGGTGCGGCGATTGGCCGGCCGAGTGGTCTGGATGCGTCCACCGGACGCGCCGGTACCGGCACAGACGCACACTATCTTGGCGGTAAGGTTCCCCGGCGCCCAGGCGACTTATCTGGTCGACGTCGGTTTCGGCGGCCAGACCCCGACCTCGCCTATCCGCTTCGAAACCGGTGGCGTCCAGCAAACAACACACGAGCCGTACCGACTCGACGACCGAGGCGACAGGTTGGTGCTACAAGCGCAGGTCCGCGGTGAGTGGCAGGATCTCTACGAATTGACCACACGGACCCAGCCGCCGATCGATCTGAAGTTGGGGAGCTGGTTTGCCTCAACCCACCCGTCTTCGCATTTCGTGACCAACCTGTCGGCTTCGCGGGTCACAGATGACACGCGGTTGAACCTGGCTGATCGCAATCTGGCCATCCACGGTGCCGGCACAACCGAGAAAATCCAGCTGGACGGCGCAGCCGCGGTGCTCGACACGCTCCGTGACAGGTTCGGGATCAACATCGACGATATTGGCGAGCGCAGTATGCTCGAAGCACGCATCGAGAAGATTCTCGAGAATTAGACACCGGGGTTGGGACATACTCGGGTTTCGAGACCATTGCAAAGTAGGCAATTTCAGGTTTTTGTCTCAGACGAGAAGCGCAAGGGTCCAAATGGCCTTCTGACCAGGGGATTTAGAATCTCGTGTACGGGATCCGAAAAGCCTGGGTGGCCCACAACAGGGTCCGTGTCGCGATTGGAGCTAGATTGTGATTCCCGCCATACTGTACCGAGAGTCACGTAGAAAACGTTACCGCTAATCTGTCCTATCGTGAGTCGGGATCAGTTGTTGAACGATATTGACGCGCCTGCCGCGGGCGACCTGGACGCTAGCGCGTTCAGCGGCGGAACGATCCTGGTTCCCGAGGGCGTGACGTTGACGTCGTATTTCGAGCGCTACCGAGATGAGCTCGGTGACAATCTGTCGTACCGCTTCATCGACTACTCGCAGGACCAAGATGGGCGGGTAGTCCAGCTCACTTGGAACGATCTATGGTCGCGGGTCTGCGCGATCGGGGCCCGCTTGCAGCAGGTCACCGCGCCCGGCGATCGGGTGGCGATCCTTGCGCCGCAGGGTCTCGACTATGTGGCGGCATTCTTCGGTACCGTCCACGCAGGCAATATCGCGATCCCACTCTTTGCGCCGATGTTGTCAGGGCACGCTGAGCGGTTGGCGGCGGTGCTGGCCGATGCCCGCCCCTCAGTGGTGTTGACCACGACCGCGTCGGCCGAGTCGGTTCGAACGTTTATTCGGACATTGGCGCCCAACGAGCGGCCGCGGATGATCGCGGTGGACGCGGTACCCACAACACTCAGTTCGATGTTCACTGCCGTGACCCGGGATACTGACGATGTCGCGTATCTGCAGTACACCTCAGGCTCGACGCGCACGCCCGCCGGGGTGGAGATCACCCATCGTGCCCTGTACACGAACGTGATGCAGATGATCTTGAAGGGCGGACTGGACACGGGAGTCCGCTGTGTCAGCTGGCTGCCGCTGTATCACGACATGGGATTGGTGATGATCATGTTCACGGCGCTGACCGGGGCACACATCGTGCTGATGGACCCGATGGCGTTCCTTCGTCGGCCCTACCGATGGATCAAACAGCTAGATATTGCAGCGACCAGCGGCCGGACCTATACGGCCGCGCCAAACTTTGCCTTCGAAATGACAGCCCAGCGTGGACTGCCTCCGGAGGGCGAGACCGTCGACCTCAGAAACGTTGTCAGCATGCTCAACGGGTCCGAGCCGGTGGTGATGTCGGCCATCGAGACATTCACAAAAGCGTTCGCTCCGTATGGTCTGCCCGAGACCGCGATCAAGCCGTCCTACGGGTTGGCGGAAGCGACCTTGTCGGTCGCCAGCACCGCCATGGATGCAGCGGCCAGTGCCATCCTGCTCGACCGCGAGCAGCTCAGCGCCGGCCGCGCAGTTACTGTCGCGCCCACGACACCGGACGCGGTCGCCCATGTATCGTGCGGCCAGCCGCTCACTGATCAGTGGCTGGTGATCGTCGACTCAGACGGCGCCGAACTGCCTGACGGTTCTGTGGGTGAGATCTGGTTGCACGGCGACAACATCGGACGCGGATATTTCGGCCGTGAGGACGAAACACAGCGGGTATTTCGCAATAGGCTGCAGTCCCGGCTCGAATGCGACAGCCACGCCGAGGGCGCTCCGGACAATGGCTCCTGGCTGGCTACCGGTGATCTGGGCGTCTACCTCGGCGGCGAGCTCTACCTGACGGGGCGGATCAAAGACCTCATCATCGTCGATGGTCGCAACCACTATCCGACCGACATCGAAGCCACGGTCAGTGAAGCTTCGACCGCCATCCGCACCGGCTATGTCGCCGCGTTTTCCGTTCCTGCCGACGTGCTCGACCCAACCAGCAGTCACACCGGCGAGCAACTGATCATCATCGCCGAGCGTGCCGCAGGCGCGGGCCGTGTCGACCCGGGGTCGATCGCTGAGACGGTGCGGGCGGCCGTCTCGCGTCGGCACCACATCCGAATCGCCGACCTGCGACTCGTGGCCGCCGGCTCGATCCCGCGCACGACGAGCGGCAAACTCGCCCGCAGTGCCTGCCGCGCCGATTACATCGCGGGGCGGTTCAGTCGCTGACCGACGGTCAGCGACCCAACGGCCCCGACAGCCAGGGTCCGGTTCGCCGTAGTGCTTCTTCGATGTCACTGGTCGGTCCGGCGAACGACAAGCGCACGAACGAATTGCCGCGCGCGGTATCGAAGTCGATGCCCGGTGCGATAGCAACTCCGGTGTCGGCCAGCAGCTTTGAGCAGAACGACATGGAGTCGGTGGTGAAGTCCGAGACGTCGGCGTACACGTAAAATGCACCGTCGGTGGGGGCCAACCGGTCGATGCCGATCCGGCGCAGACCGTCCAGCAACAGCGAGCGGTTGACTGTGTAGTGGTGCAGATTTCCGTCGGCTTCGGCGGTCGCTTCGGGGGTGAACGCCGCCACCGCGGCGATCTGAGACAGCACCGGCGGGCAGATGGTGAAGTTGCCCGTCAGGCAGTCCACCGCACGGCGCAGCTCGGGCGGCACCAGCAGCCAACCCAGCCGCCAGCCCGTCATCGCGTAGTACTTGGAAAAGCTATTGACCACCACAGCGTTTCGCGACGTCTGCCAAGCGCAGCTAGTCTGCGGCGCGCCCTCGTAGACCAAACCGTGGTAAACCTCGTCGCTGATCAACCGGGCCCCGGAGGCGTCACACCACGAAGCGATCGCCGCCAGCTCGGCAGGTGGTATGACCGTTCCGGTGGGATTGGCCGGGCTCGCGACAATAACGCCCTGCACTGGCGGGTCGAGTTCGGCGAGCATTTGCGCGGTGGGCTGGAACCTGGTCCGCGGGCCGCAAGCGATCTCTACCACCTCACATCCCAACGCCGACAAAATGTTTCGATAGCACGGGTAGCCCGGACTTGCCAGCGCCACCCGATCGCCCACGTCGAAGCACGCCAGAAAGGCGAGCAGGAACCCGCCCGAGGAACCGGTGGTGACCACCACCGCGTCGGACTCGACAGAGATTCCGTGCTGGCGCTGGTAATCCGCCGCGATCGCGGCGCGCAGCTCGGGGATGCCCAGTGCCACCGTGTAACCCAGTTCGTTGATATGCAGGGCAGCCGCGGCTGCCGCCCGCACCGGCTCGGGAGCACCCACGCTGGGCTGGCCTGCCGATAGGTTCACCAGATCGCCATGGCTGCGTTGGCGCTCCGCGGCCGCCAGCCAGACATCCATCACATGGAACGGCGGGATGCCGGCGCGCAGTGCGACACGATCGTTCACGACTTTTGCCGCACCTCGGATTCGAGCTGGCCCAGCAGCTCTCGCGGCGAGCCGAGCAGTTGCGCACTGCCATGTGCGCGTTTGAAATATAAGTGCATGTCGTGTTCCCAGGTGATCGCGATACCACCGTGCAGCTGAATGCCCTCGCTCGCAACAGTACACAGCGCCTCACTGGCCGCGAGGCGCGCAGTGGCCGCGCTGGTGGGCCCGGGGTCATCGCACGCGTCTGAGACAACGGCCCGGGCCGCGGCAATAGCCACATACAGATCGGCCATCCGATGCTTGAGCGCCTGAAAGCTACCAATGGGCCGGCCGAATTGAACTCGGCTCTTGGTGTATTCGACAGTCAGTTGCAGACACCGTTCGGCGGCGCCGATCTGCTCAGCCGCCAGCAGAATGGCCGCGCTGTCTGCGATTCCCGGGTCGGGACCCAACGCAATGATCTCAGGGGTTTCTGCGGGCTGCACCCGGGCCAGCCGCCGGGTCGGGTCCATCGTGGCAACGGGCTGCGCGCTGAAGCGGGTCCACCTGCTCAGTTGGCCATCGGCGGCCGCGACGACGACGTCGGCAATATCGCCATTAACCACGTAGTCGGCGTCCAGCACCAGCGCGCCGATTGAGCTACCCTCGGCGAGGGATGCCAGTGTTTCGGTGTCCGGCTCGGGTGAAGCCAGTAGTGCCAGCTCGGCCAGCGTGGTGCCCAGCAGCGGAGTGGGCACCAGAACACGGCCCAGCTCCTGTAAAACCGTTGCGGCGTCGGCCAGTTCGCCACCAGCCCCACCCAGTTCCTCGGGTATCACCAGCGCGGCGGCGCCGACTTGCTCGCACAGCAGCTGCCACAGCGCCTCGTCGTAGCCGCGGTCCGATTCCATCGCCGTACGCACCGCCGCCGGGCTTGCGTGCTTGGCCACCAGGCCGGCAACGGTGTCGCGCAGCATTTGCCGTTCTTCACTCACCATGCCTCCAGTACCCTTCGGCGGTGCGCCTCGGGAGTACCCCAGGCCGATCGCAATGCTTGCACCCGAAGCAGCGTCAGTGACAGGTCGTGTTCCTGGGTGAAACCGATGGCGCCGTGGGTCTGCAACCCCGAGCGCGCCGCCAGCAGGGCCGCCTCGGATGCTGCCGCTTTGGCCGCGCTCACATCGCGGGGCTGCAGCGACAAGGCCGCGCCGTACACCAAGGGGCGGGCCAGCTCGATCGCGATGTGCACGTCGGCGAGCTTGTGTTTGATCGCCTGATACGAGCCGATCAGCCGGCCGAACTGCGTCCGTTGCTTGGCGTAGTCGACGGCAGCGTTCAGCAGCGCCTCGGCGGCGCCGACCAGCTGCGCGGCGGTGGCCAGTGCGCCGAACTCATAGGCGCGCTGCACATCTGCGTGCCAGGATTTGCCGGTCGGTGTCACGTCGAAAAGACGGCGGCTGGGGTCGACGGAC
>JBEKNM010000246.1:0-7445 GCA_049522835.1 Mycobacterium sp. | reverse complement strand
CCCGGCACTCGAGGTTGTCACAGTCGTACCAGTCGTCTCTGTCGTCGAGGTTGGTGAAGTCGTCGGGGTCGTCCGGGCGGTCAGTTCACCGTAGATCAGTGCTTCGTAGAGCTGTTCCGGAGACTTGCCTACGCCGTCGGTCCAATCGTCGAGGACGACAATCCATTCGGCGTCGTAGCCGCTCTCGGTCGGATCGTCGATGATCACCGGCAGATAGAGTCCCATGTCTTCTTCGAGGTCAACGTGCGGATGACCCCAGTAGGTCCCCGAAGTCGGGGCGGAGAAACGGTAGGTGAAGTCTTGGCCGGCATCGATGTTCGGGGTGGCTGGGGCCGCGCCGTCCATGTCGTTGCGCAGCGCGATGCCGTGCCAATGCAACGATGTCGGGCGATCGAGCCGGTTCGAAACCGCGACCACGAGGTCGTCGCCGATGGTTGCCCGGATCAGCGGCCCCGGGATGGTGTCGCCGTAGGCCAGCGTATGGACGATCGGCCCGCCCAGGTCGATCTGTACGGGTTTGGCGGTCAAGCTGACGGTCACAGTGTGCCCACTGTGTGGCCGGGCCGCCTCGGCCGCGGCAATGGCGGCGGCCATTTGGGCCGAGCTGCTCGACGCCCCGGTTCTGGATTGGCTACACCCGGCAAGCACAAAGCCACCCGCAATGCCAGCGGCTATGAAGCCGCGCCTGGTGAGCTGCGTGCTGTCGAGCAATGCCAGCGGCTATGAAGCCGCGCCTGGTGAGCTGCGTGCTGTCGAAGGGGATCCCGCCTGTGGGAAGCACCGGCATTGACCGCTCCTCACGTCGTCGATCCGTCCCCCAGCGCTTTATACCGTGCTCGGGTGCTAAACGGAACGCAAGCGGTGGCGAGGGCACCCGCTAGGTAATTGCCTCCGTGCTCGACACCCTTAAATCAACTGCTTGACTCAACCCCTGCGGCGCCGATTAACTCGTCGGGTGGCCAACGAACTGGATGGCAAAGTAGCCGTAGTGACCGGTGGGGCCTCGGGTCTTGGCCGTGCCACGGTGGAGCGGTTCTTGGCCGAGGGTGCGCGGGTACTCATCGCCGACGTCGAAGACGAGAGCGGTCAGGCCCTGGCAGCAACGCTGGGCCCCGATGCCTTTTTCCGGCGGACGGACGTCTCCGACCCCAACCAAGTTGGGGCGCTGGTGGCCGCCGCCGTTGAGAAATTCGGCGGCCTGCACGTCATGGTTAACAACGCCGGAGTTTCAGGCACCATGCACCGCCGATTCCTCGACGACGACCTCGCCGATTTCCACCGCATCATGGCGGTCAACGTCCTGGGTGTGATGGCAGGTACCCGAGACGCCGCCCGGCACATGGCCGCCAACGGCGGGGGATCCATCATCAATATGACCTCGATCGGCGGTATTCAGGCCGGCGGCGGCGTCATGACGTACCGCGCGTCGAAAGCCGCGGTCATCCAGTTCACCAAGTCCGCGGCAATCGAGTTGGCGTACTACGAGATTCGGGTCAACGCCATCGCGCCGGGCAACATACGCACGCCGTTGCTGGCGACATCGGCGGTGAATATGGATCCCGGGGAGATCGAGCGGTATGAGGCGTCGATCCGCGAGACGATGCGGGCCGACCGGCCGCTGAAGCGCGAGGGCACGCCCGACGACATCGCGGAGGCAGCGCTCTATTTTGCCAGCGACCGGTCGCGCTACGTCACCGGAACCGTATTGCCGGTGGACGGGGGGACGGTCGCGGGCAAGGCGATCCGGTCCAAGAAACCCGAGGGATGACCTTTTGGGCAGGTCTCGAACGTGACGCCGCAGTCACGTTCGGGCTCCAGCGTGACTGCTGCGTCACGCTCGAGGGTCCGGCGCCATCGCTTCGGGCCCGATTGCGGTGAGGTTCGCGGCGAATCGTCTGTCCCTGTCTCAAGAACTGGCGGATGTACACCGGCAGCCACACAGAATATCCTCAACCGCGGCGGTACTCGCGGATCACCGCTAATGCCCGAAACCAAATGCTAACGAGCGATAAGCGGCCTGCCAAAAACCGTAATAGAACCGAGGGGACCATGGCTAAAGACCACCCAGACGAAGGCGAAGCACCGATTATCGGCGGTATGGCCGACGCGGCGATGCATATGTACGCCGCCGCGATCGCCGCATTGCCTGACGATGACGACGACGATTTCCGTCCGCGAGTCGAGGTGATTCTCACCGGCTTGCGCAAGCTGCAGAAAACACTGACCGACGCGGCAGCACGAAACAGGCTCACCCCCCGGGTGATCGTTGCGCTCAGCGAAACTCGTCAGCGTTATGACGATTTGATGGAACGCGCCGCGACCGCACCGGGGTCCACGCTGGGCCAGCAGCTGTATGTGGCACGCCGTCGCGCCAAACTATCGGCAAAGGAGACGGCTCACGGAGCCGGATTGCGCGCGGACCTGCTGGACGACTTGGAAGCCGGTGAGATCCCGACCGAGGATGAGACGGTGAAGGTCAAAGGACTGATCGAGGCTCTCAGCGGCGGTTCACCGGAAATCGCCGACGTTGAGCACGAGCGGTTCCACATCGAGTCGTTCGATGAATCGATGGGCTGAAATGCGGCTGGCGGCCTGCTGCCACTGGTGAGCCCAGCGGAACGCAGGGGCGAAAAAACAATCCGGATTTCGCCGTGCCGCTACGCTGGCGCGAAAGAAATGGAATTTAAATCAGTCGCTTGACTTAATGTCCGTCCAGGGGGTTGACTGGCGGAGTGACCGCAGTCGGCAGAGCCGTTCGTACCGAGCGCGCCAGCTCCACGCAGGAGGCGATTCTGGTGGCGGCCGAGCGGTTGTATGCCGAGCACGGCATGTTCGCAGTCTCCAACAGGCAGGTCAGCGAAGCCGCAGGTCAGGGCAATAACGCGGCGGTGGGCTACCACTTCGGCACCAAAGCGGACTTGGTGCGTGCCATCGAGGAGAAACATCGTGGGCCCGTCGAGCAGCGTCGTGACCAGATGGTGGCCGAGCTCCTGAAGTCCGGCCCTAAAAAAGGTCAAGTCGCCGAGATGCGCGACTGGGTGGCCTGCCTGGTGCGACCGCTTACCGACCACCTCGTTGCTCTGGGCAATCCCACTTGGTATGCCCGCTTTGCAGCGCAGGCGATGACCGATCCCGCCTACTACAACATCGTCGTCAAGGGCGCACTCAGCTCGCCGTCGCTGGTTCAGGTTGTCGACGGCATCAACCACTGCCTGCCGGACCTGCCGATCGATGTGCGCTTCGAACGCAACATCATGGCCCGGAACCTGTTGATGCACACCTGCGCCGATCTTGAACGTGCGCTCGCCGCAGGAGGATCGATGTCCCATCGTTCATGGCGGGCTGCCGCATCCGGCCTCATCGACGCGATCGTGGGCCTGTGGTTGGCGCCCGTGACGCCGTACGAGTGAAGAGTATGCAGATGAAAGTGGCTGTCGATCAAAATACCTGCGCATCGTCGGGTAACTGCGTAATGAACGCGCCTGAGCTGTTCGACCAGCGGGACGAGGACGGCGTCGTCGTGCTGCTCAACGCAAACCCATCGGCCGAGCAGGCCGAGGGCGCACGTCGCGCGGCTGCGGCTTGTCCTGCTCTGGCCATCCATATCGAGGAATGAGACAGATGTCGGACACACTGACGAGTACCGCGAGCGAGGCCGCCTCCGGGATCCCGGACTACCCGATGGCCAGGCACCGGGGCTGCCCATTCGCCCCGCCGCCCGCCGTCATGGCACTGGCTGAAGCCAAGCCGCTGTCGAGGGTTCGGATCTGGGACGGCAGCACGCCGTGGCTGATCACCGGCTATGAGGAAGTGCGTGAGCTGTTCTCCGATTCCCGGGTCAGCGTTGATGACCGAGTGCCCGGCTTTCCGCACTGGAACGAGGGCATGCTGTCAACCGTGCACAAGCGCCCTCGATCCGTCTTTACGTCCGATGGCGAAGAGCACACCCGATTCCGGCGGATGTTGTCGAAGCCGTTCACGTTCAAGCGTGTTGAAGGGCTGCGGCCGACCATCCAGCAGATCACCGATGAGCACATTGAGGCGATGCTGGCCGGGCCCCAGCCGGCCGACCTGGTCGCCGCGATCGCACTGCCGGTGCCGTCGCTGGTGATCAGCCAGCTGCTGGGGGTGCCCTACGAGGACGCCGAGATGTTCCAGCACCACGCCACGATGGGGCTGGCGCGCTACGCGACCGGTGCGGACACCGTGAAAGGCGCGATGAGCCTGCACAAATACCTGGCTCAGCTGGTCGAAGCCAAAATGGAGAATCCGGCCGAAGACGCGGTCTCCGACCTTGCCGAACGGGTCAAGGCCGGCGAGCTCAGCGTGAAAGAAGCCGCGCAATTGGGTACCGGATTGCTGATCGCCGGACACGAGACCACCTCGAACATGATCGGGCTCGGTGTGCTTGCCCTGCTGGAAAATCCCGACCAGTCGGTCGTCCTCCGCGATGCCGAGGATCCCAAGGTCGTCGCCAGCGCGGTCGAGGAGTTGCTTCGCTACCTCAGCATCATCCAAAATGGCCAGCGCCGCGTCGCTGTCGAAGACATCCGCATCGCCGGGGAGGTCATCCGCGCCGGCGAGGGCATCATCATCGACCTATCTCCGGCGAACTGGGATCCGCACGCCTTCGCCGAGCCGGATCGACTGTATCTGCACCGCTCCGGGGCCGACCGCAACGTCGCGTTCGGTTACGGCAGGCATCAATGCGTGGGCCAGCAGCTGGCCCGCGCGGAGTTGCAGATCGTCTTCCGCACGCTGTTCCGCCGGGTCCCGACGCTGGCGCTGGGCGTCCCGTTCGAGGACATTCCGTTCAAACATGACCGGCTCGCCTACGGCGTTTACGAACTGCCCGTGACGTGGTAGGGCCCTGGTAAGCGCAGTGTATTGAGCAGCCCAAAATGGCTAGTCTTCAGATGCCGATCCGATTGGAAGGTCAACAATGTCGACGCAGACAAGCACCGTTTCGCTCTACCCGCCTGAAGGCTTCGGCGCACCGAAGGACCGCCGTGGGCACGCCGGGGACGGCGACGTAGGGCTGCCGGAAGGGACCGTGGTCTTCTCCGCGGACAACCACATTTCCTTGGCGGCCGACATCTTCTACGAACGGTTCCCGGATGACCTCAAGGAGAAAGCGCCGCGGATCTGGTATGAGGACGGCGCCTATCAAGTCGGGCGAAAGGGCCAGTCGTTCCTGCCGGGCGACTTCAGTGCGGTGCTGATGCAGTACGACGACCTGCCCGGGGCCGCGAGCACCAACATCGAGGCCCGGATACAAGAGCTGCACGAGGACGGCGTCGAAAAGGAACTGGCGTTCCCCAACGCGATTCTGGCGCTTTTCCACTACCCGGACAAGAAACTTCGCGAACTCGCGTTCCGCATCTACAACGAGTACATCGCGGAGCTACAGGAACGCTCAGCCGGCCACTTCTACGGTGCCGGGCTGATCAACTGGTGGGATCCGCAAGGCGCTCGGCGGACGCTGGATGAGCTGAAGTCCTTGGGGCTCAAGACGTTCCTGATGCCGCTGAACCCTGGCAAGGATGACGACGGCAACCCGATCGACTACGCGAGTACCGGTATGGGCGCCGTCTGGGACGAGATCGAAGCCTCTGGCCTTCCGGTCAGCCACCACATCGGGGAGACCCCGCCGAAAAGCCCGTGCGAGTTCAACAGCGTTGTCGTCGGCATGATGATCAATATCGATGGATTCCGGGAGACGTTCTCCAAGTATATCTTTGGCGGAATCCTCGACCAGCACCCGGCGCTGCGGATCGGTTGGTTCGAGGGCGGGATCGCCTGGGTGCCGTGGGCGCTGCAAGACGCCGAGCATCTGGTGGCGTCCTACCGGCACATGTTCAACCGGCAGCTGCAGCACGATGTGCGCTACTACTGGGACAACCACATGAGCGCGTCGTTCATGGTCGACCCCCTGGGCTTGCAGCTGATCGACAAGATCGGGGTGGACAAGGTGATGTGGTCCAGCGATTATCCGCACAACGAGAGCACTTACGGCTATTCGGAGAAGTCGCTGGCGGCCGTGGTCGACGCCGTCGGGCCGGCGGACGCGGCGCAGATCGTCAGCGGCAATATCACTAAATTCCTGGGCTTGTAGTGACGACGTTCGCGCAAGCGGGCACCCGCAACGGTAGCGGCCTGGTGATTCCCGAAACACCCGACGTGGCCCGGATGCGCCGGGAGACCGGCGCCCGGCTGCGGTCGGCGATGGCCGAACGTGGCGTGGACGCGATGATCCTGTTAGGCAACAACGCCGTTGTCTATGCCACCGGGGCCAGTTGGCCGCTCGGCGACGCCGGACTGTCCTACGTCGAGCGGCCGGTGGCCGTGGTACTCGCCACGGACGAGTGGCCGCATCTGTTCCTGCCCTTCCGCGAGGGAGCTTCGCTGGAGTCGGACTTGCCCGGCGATCACCTGCACGGCCCCGTCTACCTCGAATTCGATGAAGGGGTGCAGAATTTCGCTCGTGTGCTGGTCGAATTAATTCCGCCAGGAGCCACGATCGCGGTCGACGAGTGCACGGGCGCGATGTCACGCGCGCCGAAGCTGTTATTTCCCAACGGTGCTCCCGCCGATGCCGCGGCTATTGTCAGCGTTGCCAAGGCGATCAAAACCCCGGACGAACTGTCCTGCGTGCGCACCGCCATCCGGATCACCGACGAGGCGATGGTGGAAGTTCACAAACGTCTGGCGCCCGGAATCCGCCAGACCGACCTGTCGGCAAGCTTTTTGCGACAGGCCTTCGAATTAGGCGCCACGGCCAGCATGCTCGAGCCGATCTGGCAGGTGATGCCACCCAGCAAAGCCGAAGGCGTCTGGACTACGCACGGCGACCTGGCGTTACCGCTGCTTTCCACCGAGCGGGAACTGGCCGAAGGTGACGTGCTGTGGACCGACGTCAGCATCACTTATCACGGCTACTGCTCGGACTTCGGGCGCACCTGGATCGTCGGCCGGGACCCGTCGCCACGTCAGCAGGCGCAGTTCGACAAATGGTTCGAGATCATGACCGCCGTCCTGGGTGTCGCCCGGGCCGGAGCCACAGCTGCCGATCTCGGCCGGGCCGCCATCAAAGCCAACGGCGGTACCCGCCCGTGGCTGCCGCACTTCTACCTGGGCCACGGTATCGGCGTCAACGCCGCCGAAATGCCCATGATCGGAACCGATCTCGGGCAGGAGTTCGACGAGAGTTTCGTCCTGCAATCCGGGATGGTGCTGGTTCTGGAGCCGGTGGTGTGGGAAGACGGCACCGGTGGCTATCGCAGCGAAGAGGTCCTGGTGATCACCGAGGAAGGCTGGATTCGGTTGACCGACTACCCCTATGACCCTTATGGCAACTGAAGTCCTGCCCGACGAGCGCACGCTCCGTTCGGGCCGCCGACAACGCGCGCTGGAGCAGATGGCCGCGCATGACCTCGATGTCCTGG
>JBEKNM010000245.1:0-11407 GCA_049522835.1 Mycobacterium sp. | reverse complement strand
ACATCGCCAGCTACGCGCTGCTCACCCACATGATGGCCGCTCAGGCCGGTCTTTCGGTCGGCGACTTCGTCTGGACGGGCGGAGACTGCCACATCTACGACAACCACGTCGGGCAGGTGCAGACCCAGCTCAGTCGCGAGCCGCGCCCGTACCCGGAACTGCTTCTGGCCCAAAGGGATTCGATCTTCGACTACACCTACGACGACGTCGTCGTGAAGAACTACGATCCGCACCCGCCGATCAAAGCTCCCGTCGCTGTATGAAGCGCGCCGACGACGATGATGCCGGCTCGCGTGGATTTCAAGCCGGGATCAAGGAGTGGCGCAAATGACGGAGGTGGGCCTGGTCTGGGCTCAGTCGACGTCCGGCGTCATCGGTCGCGGCGGCGACATCCCGTGGCGGGTGCCTGAGGACCTGACCCGATTCAAGCAGGTGACCATGGGACACACCGTGGTGATGGGCCGGCGGACCTGGGATTCTTTGCCGGCCGGAGTTCAGCCGCTTCCGGGTCGCAGAAATGTCGTACTGTCCCGTCAAACTGGTTTCATGGCTGACGGAGCGCAGGTGCTCGGTTCACTCGAGCAGGCTGTTACCGTTTCCGAGACCGAGCCCGAAACTTGGGTGATCGGCGGCGAGCAGATCTACCGGCTCGCGCTGCCGCGCGCCACCCGATGCGAGGTCACCGAGGTCGATATCGATCTGCCGAGCGATGACAACGACGCGCTGGCCCCAGTGCTCGACGAGACGTGGCTGGGTGAGACCGGCGAGTGGCTGGTCAGCCGCTCGGGGCTGCGGTACCGGTTTCACAGCTACCACCGGTCATGAGCGCCGATTCTCCGCATCGCTTCGCTCTGCATCGTCGCGGCGCGCGGTCATGAGCGCCGCTTCTCCTCATCGCTTCGTCCCCCGCAAGCGGGTGGTGCCCCCACTGCATCGTCGCGGCGCGCGGTCATGAGCACCTTGACCGCCGCGCAGGCCCGCCGGGTGGCGGTCGCTGCACAGGGCTTCGCCGAGCCCAAACCGGCGGGCCCGATCACCCGCGCGCATCTCAAGCGGCTCGTTGCGCGGATTCAAGTGCTGCAGCTGGATTCGGTGTCAGTGGCGGTGCGCGCCCACTACGCGCCCGTGTTCAGTCGCCTGGGCCCGTACGACCGCGACGTGCTGGACCGCGCCGCGTGGGGTCCGCGCTCGTCACGGCTGCTGGCCGAGTACTGGGCGCACGAAGCCGCGCTGATGGCCGTCGACGACTGGCCGCTGCTGCGCTGGCGGATGCGCCAGTACCGGCACGGCCGCTGGGGCACCCATATCGTCAAGGCCAACCCAAGGCTCGCCGACGACATCGTCACCGCCGTCGCCGAGCTCGGGCCGAGTACTGCCGGGCAGATCGAAGCCCATTTGGCCGCCGAACCGCGTGCAGCCAAGGGACCCTGGTGGGGACGTAGCGATACCAAATGGGTCGCCGAGGCTCTGTTCGCCTCTGGGGTGCTCACGACGGCTACCCGGGTCGGCTTTGCGCGTCACTATGACCTGGTGGAGCGGGTGCTGCCGGCTAGTGTGCTGGCACGGGAGGTCGACGAAAACGAAGCGGTCCGCGAGCTCACGCTGCGGGCGGCCAGCGCGCTGGGTGTGGGCACCGAGGCCGACATCCGCGACTACTTCCGGCTGTCGGCTCAGCAGGTCAAGCCGGCGATCGCTGAGCTGCTGGCTGCGGGCGAGATTGAGCGGATCAGTGTCGACGGCTGGTCCGGGCCGGCGTATCTGCGGATCGGCCGGACGGTGCCACGCCAGGACCGCGGCACCGCGCTGCTCTGTCCGTTCGACCCGTTGATCTTCTTCCGGCCCCGGGTCGAGCGGCTGTTCGGCTTTCATTACCGCATCGAGATCTACACACCCGCCGAAAAGCGCCAGTACGGCTACTACGTGTGGCCGCTGTTGGTAGACGGTCAGCTGGTCGCGCGGGTCGACCTCAAGGCCGACCGAGCCTCGAACACATTGCGAGTGGTGGGCGCGTTCGGTGAGCCCATGCAAACTGGCGGAGCGGCACTGGCCCGGGTTGCCGCAGCGCTGGCCGGCGAGCTGGAGTCGATGGCGTCATGGCTGGGATTGGGTGGGTTCAGCGTGTCCAACCGCGGCGATCTGGCAGGGCAGTTACGTGCCGCTGCCAAGCGGGTCAGCTGATGGACGGAAGTAGTTCGCAGACGCCGTCGACAATCAAGGAGCTCAAAGACACGCTCTGGAAAGCGGCTAACAAGCTGCGCGGGTCCCTTTCGGCCAGCCAGTACAAAGACGTGGTACTCGGGCTGGTTTTTCTCAAGTACGTCTCCGACGCTCACGGCGAGCGACCCGACGGCGAGTTCGCAGTGCCACCAGCAGCGCGTTGGAACTTCTTGGCGGACAGCGTCAAGACCAACATTGGTCAGCTCGCTGACGAGGCGATGGACGCGCTGATGACCGCGAACCCGCCGCTGGCCGGAATGCTGCCGCGGCTGTACAACAACGTCGACAAGCGCCGGTTGGGTGAACTGGTGGAACTGCTTAACCATGCGCGATTCAGCCGCCAGGGCACGAATCGCGCCCGTGACCTGATGGGGGAGGTGTACGAGTATTTCCTCGGCAATTTCGCCCGCGCGGAAGGACGGCGGGGCGGTGAATTCTTTACCCCGCCCAGTGTCGTCCGGGTGATCGTCGAGGTCCTCGAACCGTCGCGCGGACGCGTGTACGACCCGTGTTGCGGCTCGGGTGGGATGTTCGTGCAGACCGAGAACTTCATCGTCGAGCGCGACAGCGACCCCACCGGCGTCTCGATCTGCGGTCAGGAGAGCGTCGAGCAGACCTGGCGGATGGCGAAGATGAACCTTGCCGTACACGGCATCGACAACACGGGGCTGGGCACGCGGTGGGGCGACACGTTCGTCAACGACCAGCACGCCGGCGTGCAGATGGACTACGTGATGGCCAATCCGCCGTTCAACATCAAGGATTGGGCCCGCGACGAGCAAGATCCGCGCTGGCGCTTCGGCGTTCCGCCCGCGGGTAACGCGAATTATGCCTGGATCCAGCACATCCTGTCCAAGCTGACGCCAAATGGTCAGGCTGGGGTGGTGATGGCGAACGGATCGATGTCGTCGAACGTAGGCGGACAAGGGGATATTCGTGCGCGCATCATTGAGGCTGACCTGGTGTCGTGCATGGTCGCGTTGCCCGCACAGCTCTTTCGCAGCACCGGAATTCCGGTGTGCCTGTGGTTCTTTTCCATGGACAAGTCCTACCGGTCCGGGCAGGTGCTGTTTATCGACGCCCGCGGGCTCGGCTACCTGGTGGATCGCGCCGAACGCGCATTGACGAACGAGGAGGTCGTTCGTATTGGTGATACCTATCATGCGTGGTGCCGGTCCAAGTCGGCCGTCGCGAAAGGCATCGCCTACGAAGATGTTCCGGGATTTTGCAAATCAGTGTCGCTGGACGAAATCCGAGCTGCGAGCCATGTGCTCACCCCGGGAAGGCATGTAGGTGCTCCTGCGGATGAGGATGACGAGGAGCCCGTCGACGAGAAGATCGCAAGGCTGACAGAGGATCTGCTGGCAGCGTTCGACGAATCCGCAGGGTTGGAGCGGGTTGTGCGGGAGCAAGTCGAGCGCCTCTGGTGACGGTCAGGCTGGGTGACTATCTCGAGTTCAGCAATGGAAGTAGCTCGCCGGTGCGCGAGTCGGATGGGCGCTTTCCCGTCTATGGCGCGAACGGGGCCATCGGTTATTCTGCAGAACACAATGCCAGCGGCCCACTGATAGTCCTTGGTCGCGTTGGATCGTATTGCGGTAGCCTGCGCTATTGCGATACCGACGTGTGGGTTACCGACAACGCGTTGGTTTGCCGGGCCAAGGAGCCGCAAGAAACGCGATTTTGGTATTACGCACTGCAAACCTGCAGGCTCAACGAACAGCGGGCCGGATCAGGGCAGCCCTTGCTCAATCAGACAATTCTCCGTGATGTTTCGGTCTGTACCGTGGCGGCCCATGAGCGCCTGCGGATTTCGGAGCTGCTCGGCGCCTTCGACGACAAAATAGCAGCCAACCAGCGGGTGATCGAGGCTGCCGAGAGCTTGATGGTCGCCACTGTCCAGATGGTCTCCGATTATGTGCCTCTGTCTAGCCTGGCGGGTCGTTCGACGGCATTTCGCGAGCCCGAGAAATTCGACGACGTGGTCGCCCATTTCAGCCTTCCGGCGTTCGACGACGGCGCGAAACCCAAGCTCGTCGAGGCCGGATCTGTGAAGAGCGGCAAGTTCGTGTTGTCGCAGCCATGCGTTTTGTTCGCGAAGCTGAACCCCAGAATTCCGCGAATCTGGAACGTAGTGAGTCTGCCTTGCGAGATGGCATTGGCAAGTGCGGAGTTCGTTGTACTAAGGCCGACGGGCGTCGATACGTCGGCGCTGTGGTCGACGCTGCGGCAACGTGAAGTCTCGGAGACGCTGCAGCTGCAGGTTGCCGGAACCTCCGGGAGCCACCAGCGGATCCACCCAGGTGACCTACTGGAAGTTCGGGTGCGAGATGTTCGCCGCTTGTCGGCCGGCGCGTCGCAGTCGATCACCAGCCTGGGTGCCCTGTGTCGCGCGCAACGTGCCGAGTGCGTGCGGCTGTCCGCGTTCCGCTCCGCGGGCCGTTCCGGCCCGCATCGTCGCCGGGCTAAGCCTGATTGCCCGGCTTCTCCTCGGGCCGTTCCGGCCCGCATCGTCGCCGGGCTAAGCCTGATTGCCCGGCTTCTCCTCGGGCCGTTCCGGCCCGCATCGTCGCCGGGCTAAGGTGGGCGCCGTGGCTGAGACTGCGCCGCTACGGGTGCAACTGATCGCCAAGACCGAGTTCCTGGCGCCGCCAGACGTGCCGTGGACCACGGACGCCGACGGTGGCCCGGCGCTGGTCGAGTTCGCCGGCCGAGCCTGCTATCAGAGCTGGTCCAAGCCCAATCCCCGGACCGCGACCAACGCCGGCTACATCAAGCACATCATCGACGTCGGGCACTTCTCGGTGCTCGAGCACGCGAGTGTGTCGTTCTACATCACCGGTATCTCGAGATCCTGCACTCATGAGCTGATCCGGCACCGGCATTTCTCCTACTCGCAGCTCTCGCAGCGATATGTGCCGGAACACGACTCCCAGGTCGTTGTGCCGCCCGGCATCCAGGACGACCCCGAACTACAGCAGATCCTGACCGCGGCCGCCGATGTCAGCCGCGCCACCTACACCGAACTGCTGGACAAGCTGGAGGCGAGATTCGCCGCGGGCCAGCCCACCGGGAAGATGACTGCTTTGCGGCATAAGCAGGCACGTCAAGCCGCTCGCGCGGTGCTGCCTAATGCCACCGAGACCCGCATCGTTGTGACCGGAAACTACCGGGCATGGCGGCATTTCATCGCCATGCGGGCCAGCGAGCACGCCGACGTGGAAATCCGGCGCCTGGCCATCGAGTGTCTTCGCCAGCTCGTCGTGGTAGCGCCCGCGGTGTTCGACGACTTCGAGGTGTCCACCCTGGCCGACGGCACCGAGGTCGCGACCAGTCCGCTGGCTACCGAAGCCTGAGGTAGTCGGACAAACACGCGCGCCCGCGCGGGTAGTAAAAAGCTTTGCGCCGCCAGGTAACCTTGGACTCGTGAGCACCGTCGGCTTCGACGCCCCCGCACGCCTGGGAACCCTGCTGACCGCGATGGTGACACCGTTCGGCACCGATGGTTCCCTTGACACCGCCGCCGCGGGGCGACTGGCAAACCACCTGGTAGACGCGGGGTGCGACGGCCTAGTGGTCTCGGGAACCACCGGAGAGTCGCCGACCACCAGCGACGACGAGAAACTCGAGCTGCTTCGGGTCGTCCTGGAGGCGGTCGGCGACCGCGCCCGCGTCATCGCCGGCGCAGGCACCTACGACACCGCACACAGCATCCGGCTGGCCAGGGCCTGCGCGGCAGAGGGCGCGCACGGACTCCTGATAGTCACGCCGTACTACTCGAAGCCGCCGCAGAGCGGCCTAATCGCGCATTTCACCGCAGTCGCCGACGCGACCGAGCTGCCGGTGCTGCTCTACGACATCCCCGGGCGATCAGTGGTGCCGATCGCACCCGACACGATCCGTGCGCTCGCGTCGCATCCGAACATTGTCGGCGTCAAGGACGCCAAAGCTGATCTGCACAGTGGGGGCCAGATCATCGCCGAGACCGGACTGGTCTATTACTCCGGCGACGATGCGCTGAATCTTCCGTGGCTGGCGATGGGCGGCACCGGCTTCATCAGTGTGATATCTCATGTCGCGGCAGGTCAGCTCCGAGAGTTGTTGTCCGCCTTCGGTTCCGGGGACCTCGCGACCGCCCGCAAGATCAACGTCGCGGTCGCCCCGCTATGCAACGCGATGGGCCGTCTTGGTGGGGTGACGATGTCCAAGGCAGGTCTGCGCCTGCAGGGTATCGACGTCGGTGATCCCCGGCTGCCGCAGATGGCGGCGACACCGGAGCAGATCGACGCGTTGGCTGCCGACATGCGTGCGGCCTCGGTGCTTCGATGAACGTCGCCGGCCCCGGCGCTCCGGTGGTGAGCAACAGGTGAACCAAGACCTAGCACCACCAGGTCCTTTGACCTCAGGCGGGTTGCGGGTTACCGCGCTGGGCGGCATCAGCGAAATCGGCCGCAATATGACGGTTTTCGAGCATCTGGGCCGGCTGCTGGTCATCGACTGCGGGGTGATGTTCCCCACCCACGACGAGCCCGGTGTCGACCTGATATTGCCGGATCTGCGTCACATCGAAGACCGGCTCGACGACATCGAGGCGCTGGTGCTGACCCATGCGCACGAGGACCACATCGGGGCGATCCCTTTTTTGCTCAAGTTGCGGCCCGACATCCCGGTGGTCGGGTCGAAGTTCACCCTGGCGATGGTCGCCGCGAAATGCCGTGAGCACCGCATCAAACCGGTGTTCGTCCAGGTCGCCGAGGGGCAGAGCAGCAGACACGGTGTGTTCGAGTGCGAGTACTTCGCCGTCAATCACTCCATCCCGGACGCGCTGGCCATCGCGGTCTACACGGGCGCGGGGACCGTTCTGCACACCGGCGACATCAAGCTCGACCAATTGCCCCTGGACGGCCGTCCCACTGACTTGCCCGGCATGTCCAGGCTGGGCGACGCTGGTGTGGACCTATTCCTGTGCGACTCGACCAACGCCGAGATCCCCGGCGTCGGGCCATCCGAGAGCGAGGTGGGCCCGACTCTGCACCGGCTGATCCGGGGCGCCGACGGCCGAGTCATCGTGGCGTGCTTCGCCTCCAATGTGGACCGGGTGCAGCAGATCATCGATGCCGCAGTGGCATTGGGCCGACGGGTGTCCTTCGTTGGCCGATCGATGGTGCGCAACATGGGCATCGCCCGGGACCTGGGGTTCCTGCGAGTAGATGACTCCGACCTGATCGACATCTCCGCCGCCGAGATGATGGCGCCCGAGCAGGTGGTGCTGATCACCACCGGCACCCAAGGCGAGCCGATGTCGGCGTTGTCGCGGATGTCACGCGGCGAGCATCGCAGCATCACGCTGACCTCGGGTGACCTCGTCGTATTGTCGTCCTCGCTGATCCCCGGAAACGAGGAGGCGGTTTACGGGGTCATCGACGCGCTGTCCAAAATCGGAGCCCGCGTCGTCACCAACGCCCAAGCACGGGTCCATGTTTCAGGACACGCGTACGCCGGCGAGCTGCTCTTTCTGTACAACGGAGTACGGCCCCGCAATGTCATGCCGGTGCACGGCACCTGGCGGCACCTGCGGGCCAACGCCAAGCTGGCCGCCAGCACCGGAGTACCTGGGGAGTCAATTCTGTTGGCGGAGAATGGCGTCAGCGTGGACCTGGTCGCCGGCGTGGCAAGTATCGCCGGCGCGGTACCGGTTGGCAAGATGTTCGTCGACGGCCTGATCACCGGCGATGTCGGCGACATCACCCTGGGCGAACGGCTGATCCTGTCGTCGGGTTTCGTCGCGGTGATCGTGGTGGTAAAGCGCGGTACCGGGCGTCCGGCGGCTGCGCCACAACTACATTCACGCGGGTTCTCCGAGGATCCCAAGGCCCTGGAGCCCGCCGTCCGCAAGGTCGAGGCTGAGCTGGAATCGCTGGCCGCTGCCAACGTGACCGATCCGATCCGGATCGCCCAGGGGGTGCGCCGCACCGTTGGCAAATGGATGGGCGAAACGTATCGCCGGCAGCCGATGATCGTGCCGACGGTGATCGAGGTCTGACTCCGACTCAGCCTGCCCCACACTCGCGCCGCGAAACGTAAGCCACGGCTACGCTTTTCGGCGCGTCCTGCGCGTCCTGCGCGTCATGGCCAGCGTTTAAGTGCCGCGACACGTGGTGAGCTAGATCTTCTCCGCGTAGGCAGACCATTCCAGCTGCGATGCCTTGAGTTTGCGGCCGGTGGGCTCGACATAGCGCTGGACGAGTTCGTCGGGCCCGGCCTGCTCGACCAGCCGCCAGCCGTAATCGGCGATGAACCCGGCGACCTCGTCAGGCTCTAGGCCGAAATGCCACAGTTGGTGGCGCTGGCGGACATTGCGATACAGCGTCCGGGTGCCATACCGGTTCGTCCCGTCGATGAAGTCCCGGCGGACGTAAGTGAACACCAATCGGCTACCCGGGGCAGCCGGGCGCAGTCCTTCCAAGGTCCGCCGGACACCCTCCTCGGTGAGGTACTGGGTCACGCCTTCGCAGATGAAGAAGGCCCGGTAGTCGGTGTGATAGCCGTGTTCGGCCATCGCGGTGAGCAGGTCGTCGCCTTCGAAGTCCACCGCCACCAACCGGACCGACAGGGGCAGTTCCCCCAGCACGCGTCGGACCGTCTTGGCCTTTCTGGCGATGTTGACTGGCAAGTCGACCTCGAAGACCGGGGTACGACGTTGGCGGGTCAGTCGGTAGGGGCGGGTGTCCAGTCCGGCGCCCAGAATGACAACGGCGTCGATGTCGTCGAGTGCTTCGCTGAGTTTGTCCCCGATGAAACGCTTACGGCAGGCCAGATTGACCCACAGTCCGGGGCCGGTGAACTCCGATCCGCGGATCATCAGGCGGCGAGCCGGTGCCCACCGCGTCGCACCGACGAGCCACCGCAGTGGTCTCGGCAAGAACAGGTCGGCGAGGTCGTCGTCCAACAACCGGCGGCCGGGTGGCTCGTTTTGCTCGACGGCGGCCAGGACGATCGGGCCAAAGGCGGTCTGCGCCACAGGGGTTCGTGCCATCAGCTACTACTTGTTCAGGAAGCCCGCATCGACCGGCAAGGTGACGCCGGTGATGTAGCGGGCCTGGTCGGATACCAGCCATGCTACCGCGTTGGCGATGTCATCGGCATGCAGCACCTCCACCGGAAGGGCGTTGCCCATGGCCCCCGGCGTAGCGGAATCAGCGGCCATTTTGGCCAGCCACTGCCGGGTGAACTCGTTGTTGATCATCGGGGTGTCCACGCCGGTCGGATGTATCGAGTTGACCCGAATGCTCTGCTGGGCAAGCAGATTTGCGTACACTCGCATCAATCCGACCACCCCGTGCTTGGCGGCGGCGTAGCCGACGGAGCCGGCATCGGGGCTGGCGACGCCAGCCAGCCCTGCGGCCGAACTGATCAGCACGATCGACCCGCCGGTGCCTTGCTTGACCATGGTCGGTATCGCGACCTTGATGGTGTTGTAAACGCCGGTCAGGTTGACGTCGATGACGTCGCGCCAGCCGTCGTCACCGGATTGCATGGGAGCGATACCGGCGTTGGCGACTACGATGTCGAGCCGGCCGAACTCGTCAAGGCCCGCCTGCAGTGCGGCCGACAGCGACGCGCGATCGCGCACGTCGCCCTGTTTGGCCACGATGCGGGCGCCGGCGTCTTCGACGAGCTTGACGGTGGCCGTCAGGTCGTCCGGGGTGGCCAATGGATAGGGGACGCTGGCGATTTGGTCGCACAGGTCGACCGCGATCACGCTTGCGCCGTCCGCGGCGAGTCGAACCGCGTGAGCACGGCCCTGGCCGCGCGCGGCACCCGTGATGAGCGCCACTTTTCCCGCTAGTGGGCCCTTTAGTGGTCCGTCTGGCGACGCCTCGGTCACCGGCGTAGTTGTCCTTTGTCTGGATCACCCGCGGGAATCGGCTGCAGCGTTTTGATATCCGGTGCCCCGGCCAGGTGTTCTCCGGCGGCGGTGAACATCTTCGCGACCGCAGGGGCAGTGCTGTGTGTCTTCAACGCTTCCTCATCGGCCCATTGCTCGACGAAGACGAAGGTTTCGCCTGACTGGTGCACTGAGTACAGCTGGCAGCCCGGTTCGTCATGCACCTCTGCGGCCGCAGTGGTGAGGATGTCGCGGACGGTGTCGACTGACTCAGGCTTGACGGTCAATGTGGCGACGACGACGACGGGCATGCGGGGGCCTCCTGGGAACGACTCGGACGGTGGCGACGTGACTTCTGTCACCGTCCGTCACCCTACTCACGCGTCCTGACGATCGATTGGGCGCATGGGGGAGTGGATTCGATCTTCCTCAGGTGCCTGTTCGTTCCAGGGTGATGTCGAGTTGTTGTGCGGGGCACGAATCTGCAGCATCCAAGCGGATGGTTCCGGTGACCCGCGCCAGCGGATGCGCGACTGGTTGCGGGAGGGCGTATTCCTCGTGTTTGACCGTGCTGGCGGTCGCGCCGTTAGGGCAGTTGACGTTGGTGTGTTGGTCAAGTTGCCATTTGCCGTTTTTGAACAGCAGTGCATTCACAACTTCGGTTCCAGAGGCCGTCTGATAGGACTTGAACGTCGCGCACTGGTCGGTGTTGCGTACACACATCGTCTGCATGTCAACGCGTCGCCGGCCCGGTTTCGGCGAATCGTGAAGAACGCTTGTCTCGTCGTACGGCCCGCTAAGGCCGTCCGGCGCAGACGGTGAAAGCGGTTGCTGCTTGCCGGGATCGGCAACCGAGATACCCGCATCGACGTTGCTCACGCGCCGCACCACCACCGGCGTTTGAGTCGCCACGGCGCAATCCGGGCTCGGATTCATGGCGACGTAGGAAGTTCCATTCAGCGTGCCGTCGGGTTGAGGCTGCAGGGTCCACGCCGTCAGTGATGGGCCTTTTGCAGCACTATCGGTGCATGTGGTGTCCTCGCGGAGCGCCATCTGCCAAGAACCGTCGATGTAGTCGAGCACCAGATCGAGCGGGGGATCTGACTTCCGCTTGGGGTCGCCATCTGCCAGTTTCGTCGCCGTCGCGATGCACCCCGCATCGGTGCACGTTGAGCGCACCGCATAGATTCGGGATCTCGATTTCGCTGGCTTGGGTGCACCACCGGCGAGTTGCTGGGTCCCGTCGAAATCAAATCGGTACGTACCCTCGAGCTTCGGGCCGGTCGGCGTGGGAGCCTTCGA
>JBEKNM010000244.1:0-6764 GCA_049522835.1 Mycobacterium sp. | reverse complement strand
GATGTGTAGTTCGCGGGGTGCGGCGGTGGCATCCAGGACGCGGGTCACATGCACTCGCAGGGTGTCCAGCGTCGGCGGCACGCAACCGTCGTTCACCACAACCGCGGCGACCACGCAGCCGCCGACAAGCGCGAAGCCACCAGCCACCTCGACTCAACCGTCGGTTGCGCCAAGCACGAAGCCGACGACCCAGGCACCCGGGCCGACGACCCAGGCACCTGCGCCGACGCACACCCAAACGCAGCAGCCGGTGACCCCGAAGCCGGCGACTCCGCAGGAGCCGCACGGTGGCGGCGGCGGGGGCGGCGGTTCAGGCGGCGGCGGAGGCGGCGGTTCAGGCGGCGGCGCGGGTGGAGGCGGCGGCGGCCACCACGGCTTCTGATCGTAGTCTCTAGGGTTCACCGCCCGGGCCGGCGAACCGGCGCACCAACTCCGTCCGATCGACCTTGCCGATGCCGCGTCGCGGCAACGCGTCAAGGATGTGTAGTTCGCGGGGTGCGGCGGTGGCATCCAGGACGCGGGTCACATGCACTCGCAGGGTGTCCAGCGTCGGCGGCACGCAACCGTCGTTCACCACAACCGCGGCGACCACCCGCTGACCCAGCCGGTCATCGGGTAGTCCGAAAACCGCAGCGTCGCGCACGGCGGGGTGGGTGCGCAGCGCGGCCTCGACGGGCTGCGGCAGCACTGTTAGCCCACCGCTGCTGATCGCGTCGTCGGCGCGACCCAGCACGGTCAGCATGCCCGCGTCATCTACGGCGCCAAGGTCGTCGGTGCGGAACCAGCCCGGTTCGGCGAACGGGTCGGGATCGACCCGGTTGCGGTAGCCCTTGGCTAGCGTCGCGCCGCCGACCACAACGCGGCCGTCGACCTGCAGGCGCAGCCGAACACCGTCCAGCGGCACACCGTCGTAAACGCAGCCTCCGGCGGTCTCGGTCATCCCGTAGGTGCGGACTACCGTGATGCCGGCCGTTGCCGCGCCGTCCAGGATCGGCTGCGGAGCAGGTCCGCCGCCGATCAGCACGGCGTCCAATTCGGCGAGCGCGGCCGCGGCCGCCGGGTCACTGAGCGCCTTGGCCAGCTGCGCGGCGACCAGCGACGCATACCGCCGACCGGAGCCTAATCGCCCTACGGCGCCGGGCAATCGGGCGATATCAAATCCTGTGGAGACGTCCAGCTCGACGGGTACGGTGCCGGCGAGCAGGCTGCGCACCAGCACCTGCAGCCCGGCGATGTGATACGGCGGCAAAGCCAACAGCCAACTCCCCGGTCCGCCCAGACGGTCGTGGGTGGCTGATGCGCTGGCCGTCAGAGCGGCGGCGGTCAGTAGGGCGCCCTTGGGTGCACCGGTTGTTCCCGACGTCGTCGCCACCAGGACCACGTCATCGTCTATCTCGTCACCCACCCGCAAAGCCCGCAGCCCGGATTCGTGATAGTCGTCCGGGGCCGCGACCATGGCGGAATCACGACCAGCCAGCACCCGTTCCAGTGCGGGCAACAACGACGATGCGGCGGCGCCCGGTGGGACGCCGAGCGCACGTAGAACTGCTATGCGTGGTCTCCGACGTCGCGCTCATCGTCGAGCGGCCAGCCCTTGGCGGCCAACCGCGCCCGAACTCGCTCGATCTCTTCCGGTGACGGCAGATCGTCTTTGATCTGGGTGATCATCACACCGATATCGACGCTGTCGAACTCGCCGCGATGGATCAGCTGTTTGGCCACGGCTTTGATTTCGTCGTCGGTCAATCGGCGCGACAGTAGGGCGAGGAGGGCGAAAGTGTCGGTAGGTGGAACGCCCTCTGGATATCCCGCGCGCAACCAAGAGATAACGGAGTTCAGAAATCGGCTCATGTGCTATCACTCCCAGCGCCGGGTGTGGCAATCTGCTGGACGATTCAATGCTACTTGGGCTTGGCTCCCAGGAAAGGCGAGCCCGTTTGGTGCGCGATGAAGTCGCGGGAGATGTACAGCAGTGCGAACAAGATCACCGCGACTACCAGCGCGTAGATCACATAGGCGACCCCAAGCAGGGCTGGGTTTTTCTGTGAATCGGCGCCGTCAGTGCCGGAGTGCCCGGTGCCGACGGCTTGCGCCCGGATCCCGAGTGCGAATAACGCCGGCAGCGCCGCGCCGGCCAGCATGGCGAAGACCAGGATCTTCAGGGAGGCCTCGTAGTTGAACCAGTCCTTGAAGTGGTTCATGAGTGGTTCCCCGCCGCAATCACGGTGTCTTCGGAGCCGGGGCCGGAGCCAGGGCTACCGGAGGGCGGCTTGTTCGAATCTTCTAGTCCGGCGGTCAAGCTGCCTTCCCATTCGTCGTTGACGTTGTTGTGGTCGACCTTGGTCTTGCGCGACTGGATGTAGATGGCGCCAGCGGCCGCGACCAGCAGCCCGAAGCCGACGATCGCGCCGGGGTATCCACCGATGAAGTGCACGATCCAGTAAGTGACTGCGCCGACCAACCCGGCCAGCGGAAGTGTGACCAGCCACGCGACCACCATCCGGCCGGCCACGCCCCAGCGCACCTCGCCGCCGGGCTTGCCCAGTCCGCTGCCCATCACCGAACCGGTGCAGACCTGCGTGGTCGACAGCGCGTAGCCGAAATGGGCGGACAGCAGAATGATTGCGGCCGAGGACGATTCGGCGGCCATGCCTTGCGGAGACTTGATCTCCACCAGGCCCTTACCCAGGGTGCGGATGATCCGCCAGCCGCCCAGGTAAGTACCCGACGCCATCGCCAAGGCACAAGCCCCGATGACCCACAGCGGCGGCGCCGCGGAGTTCTTGCTGACGGAGCCGTAGGTCATCAGTGCCAGGAAGATGATGCCCATCGTCTTCTGCGCGTCGTTGGTGCCATGTGCCAGGGAGACCAGCGACGCCGATCCGATCTGGCCGCGCCGGAAGCCGGCCTCGGTGCGCGACTCCGAAAGGCCGCGGGTGATCCGGTAGACCAGCCAGGTGGCTACCGCCCCAACCGCTATGGCCAGAACCGCGGACACGACGGCCGGGATGAGCGCCTTGGAGGTGATGCCCTTCCAGATCACGCCGTGCCCGCCGACGGCAGCGATCGTGGCACCCATGATGCCGCCGATCAGAGCGTGCGAGGAACTCGAGGGAATACCGAGGAGCCAGGTCAACAGGTTCCAGACGACGCCACCGACCAGGCCGGCGAACACCAGTTCCAGCGTCACGACGTGCCCGTCGATCAGACCTTTGGCGATCGTGGCCGCGACAGCGGTGGACAGGAACGCTCCCACCAGGTTGAGCACCGCCGACAGTGCGACCGCTTGCTTGGGCTTGAGCGCGCCACTGGCGATGGAGGTCGCCATGGCGTTGGCGGTGTCGTGGAAGCCGTTGGTGAAGTCAAATCCCAATGCCGTTACCACGACGATGATCAGCAGGAATAATTGGAAGTCCACAGCGCCTGATTCTGGTCGTCGAGGGATCGGGTTGTCGAATGCACGACAGGGATAAACGCAGGTGTATCGTGACTCGTCGTCAGATGTTACCTGTCCGTTAACCGGGCGTTCTCCCCCGTTAGTCTCGGGTGTCGCGGCGCAGCGGGTGGTCGCTTGGTACCTCGACGAAAATCAGTGTGATCCCGTCCGGGTCGGTCACGTGCATCTCGCGTAGGCCCCATGGTTCGCGACGTGCTTCGCGGGTGATCGGAACTCCCCTGGTCTGCAACTCGGCCTGGGTTGCTGCGATGTCGCGAACTTGCAACCACAGCGCGCCCGGAAAGGGCCCCCGGGAGTGGTCCGGGGTGCCGTAACCGGCCAGCTCTACCAAAGATTGGCCGGCGTAAAACACTGTGCCCCCGCCGTAATCGCGGGCGATCGCCAGCCCGATTTCGTCGCGGTAGAAGCGCACCGACCGCTGATAGTCCGCCGGCCGGAAAAGCATCCGGCTGGCCAGGATCTCCATAGCCTCGTGTCTATCACGTCTTTATCGGAGCGCCGTGGATTGGCCACGACACCTCCTGTGATGTCCCTTTGGTTAGTCCGGGGCGTTGGGCTGAAGATTCTGCCGTTGCATGAGTGTGTTGACCCAGCGAGGACCGATAGTGTCCAGCGCCCTGGCTGCAATCGCCATCCGCGGCGCGATCCGCACCGGCCGCGTCCTGGCGGCCGTGATCATCCACTGGGCGGCTTCTTCTGACGTCAGCGCGGGCATGCCGTCGTACACCTTGGTCGGTGCGATCATCGGAGTGGCCACCAGCGGGTAGTACAACAGCGTCGAATGCACGCCCCGACCTCCCCACTCGGTTTCGGCGATTCGGCTCGCCGCTGACAGCGCGGCCTTGGATGCGTTGTAGACCGAGAACAGCGGCGCGGCTTCGGACAGCACGCCCCAGGTTGAGACGTTGATGATGTGGCCGTCGCCGCGCTCGAGCATCCCGGGTGCAAGGCCACGGATCAGCCGCAGCGGCGCGTAGTAGTTGAGCACCATGGTCCGCTCCACGTCGTGCCAGCGTTCCAGCGACTCGGCGAGCGACCGGCGGATGGACCGGCCGGCGTTGTTGATCAGGATGTCGACCCCGCCGAGGCGCTTTTCGACGTCGGCGACGAGTACATCGACGGCGTCCATGTCCGAGACGTCGCACGGGATCGATATTGCGGTGCCGCCCGCTGTCGTGATCCGGTCCGCCAGCGCGTCCAGCCGGGCCTGGCGGCGGGCGACGACAACCACGGTGGCGCCGTGGCGGGCTAACTGTTCGGCCGCGGCTTCGCCGATGCCCGACGACGCTCCGGTGAGCAGGATCCGTTTACCGTCGAGCTCAATCGGTTTGATCGCAGGCCTGTTGACCAGCAGTTGCGGCGAAATGGGCGGGCGCATGCTGGCCAGTACGAGCTGGTCGGCGAACCGGCGAAGCGGACTCTTGCTCACACGAGGGGAGTGTAGAGGGGCGCCGGACGCTCGGGCTCCGTGCAGGGCGGTTTCTAGAAATACCGCGGATAGCGGCTCCAGTCCGGAGCGCGCTTTTCCAGGAACGCGTCGCGGCCCTCGACGGCCTCGTCGGTCATATATGCCAGCCGGGTGGCCTCACCCGCGAAAAGCTGCTGGCCCACCAAACCGTCGTCGAGCAAGTTGAACGCGAACTTCAGCATCCGTTGCGCCTGAGGCGATTTGGCGTTTATCGCCGCCGCCCACTGCACGCCTACCGTCTCCAGTTCAGCGTGCTCCACGACCTCGTTGACCGCGCCCATATCGTGCATCTGCTCAGCGGTGTACGTGCGGCCCAGGAAGAAGATCTCGCGGGCGAACTTCTGACCCACCTGACGGGCCAAATACGCGCTGCCGTAGCCGCCGTCGAAGCTGCCGACGTCGGCGTCGGTCTGCTTGAAGCGGCCGTGCTGGCGGCTGGCCAGGGTGAGGTCGCAGACCACGTGCAGGCTGTGCCCGCCGCCGGCGGCCCACCCGTTGACCAGGCAGATGACCACCTTGGGCATGAACCGGATCAGGCGCTGCACCTCCAGGATGTGCAACCGGCCGGCGCGTGCTACGTCAACCGTGTCCGCGGTGTCTCCGCTTGCGTATTGGTAGCCGGAGCGTCCGCGAATGCGCTGGTCGCCGCCGGAGCAGAACGCCCAACCCCCGTCGCGCGGGCTGGGGCCGTTGCCGGTCAGCAGCACCACACCCACATCGGGCGACATCCGGGCGTGGTCGAGCACCCGGTAGAGCTCGTCGACGGTGTGCGGCCGGAACGCGTTGCGCACCTCGGGCCGGTTGAAAGCCACCCGCACCGTGGCGTCTGCGACGTGGCGGTGGTAGGTGATATCGGTCAGATCGTCGAATCCGTCGACGAGTTGCCACACGGCGGTATCAAATGGGTTGTCACTCAAGGCTCTTGAACTCCGTCCTTAGCAATGGCGAGTTCGCCGCAGGTGATCGTATCCGCGGTGGTCACCGCGAAAGACGTTGCGGGTAAACCCAGCCAGCCGGCAAGCAGTGGTGGCATCAACAGCAGCACATGCCGCATCTGACTACGCCGGGTCGAATCGAAAGACCGGGCAGATCCCGGCCAGCGCCTCGAACTCCTCGGGCCGTCCCTCGTCGATCAGCCTGCAGCGCTTCATGAAACCCGCGCCCGTGGCGACCTCACTGGGCCGCACCCTCAGCAGTGGCCTGGCCTCGTCGGCGGACAGTTCCACCATCGGCACCCGCTCCTGTTTGCGACCGCGGCTCAGCGTGACTTCGCTTGCGGCCCGGACGTTTCGCACCCAATCCGCCCCCGGGAAGGCTCCGACCACGTAACACTTGCCGTCCACCGCCATCGGGGTAACCGGTGTCGAACGGGGAGTGCCGGATTTGCGGCCGGGCGCCGTCAATACGACCGGGCTTTCACCGCCGAAGCTCAGGTCGAGCCGCGACATCTGGATGAAGACTCTGTTCGCCGGCTTCAGCCACCACGGTGGCTTGAGTCCCTCAGCGTTGCCCATGCCTGTCACAGTAGTCAGCGCACCAACGTGGGCGAACCTGATCTCACGGTCAGGTGGTCTTCGCCTCCTGGAAGGGCTCTTGGAAGGGTTCGAGGCCGTGTTGGTACTGCGGGCTTTCCTCCGGTGTGCTGACGGCGTCCAGGCGTGCCATGGCATCTGCGCTCAAGGCGACGCTGGCGGCGGCGATGTTCTCCTCGAGGTGTGCGATCGACTTCGTGCCGGGAATCAGCAAGGTGTTCGGCGCGTGGGCCAACAGCCACGCCAGCCCGATTTGAGCCGCTGTGGCGTCGACTTCGTCGGCGATTTCCCGCACCACCGGGTTGTC
>JBEKNM010000243.1:0-6781 GCA_049522835.1 Mycobacterium sp. | reverse complement strand
CATGACGACCGCACCGACATACGGCGCCTGGAAAACGCGGAATGTGGTGTCGGAGAAGAACTCTGTGCACTCGACGAGCTCCAGCCCGAACCGCATATCGGGTTTGTCGGAGCCGAACCGTCGCATCGCGTCGGCGTAGGTGATTCGCGGTATCGGCGTTGGGATCTGGTAGCCGATCAGCGCCCACAGGGCGGTCAAGATCTCCTCGGAAATGGCGATGATGTCTTCGGCGTCAACGAAGCTCATCTCCATGTCGAGCTGGGTGAATTCGGGCTGTCGGTCGGCGCGGAAATCTTCGTCGCGGTAGCAGCGGGCGATCTGATAGTAGCGTTCCATCCCGGCCACCATCAGCAGCTGCTTGAACAGCTGCGGGCTCTGCGGCAGGGCGTAGAACGAACCCGGATGCAACCGGGCTGGCACCAAAAAGTCGCGCGCCCCCTCCGGCGTGGAGCGGGTGATCGTCGGCGTCTCGATCTCGACGAAGTCGTGCCGGGCCAGCGCCGCACGGGCGGCAGCGTTCACCTTGGAGCGCAACCGAATTGCCGCAGCCGGGCCATCGCGGCGCAGGTCGAGGTACCGGTACTTCAACCGCAATTCCTCGCCTGCCGGCTCATCGAGCTGGAACGGTAACGGCGCACTCTCGCCGAGCACGGTCAGCGAAGTGGCGTTGACCTCGATCTCGCCGGTGGCGATCTCTTCGTTGGCGTTACCTTCCGGACGGATCTCGACGACGCCCTGCACCGCGACGCAGAACTCAGCCCGCAGCCGGTGCGCCTGAGCCAGCACGTCGGGGGCGCGGAATACGACCTGTACGACGCCGGAGGCGTCCCGCAGATCAATGAAGATGACACCGCCGTGGTCGCGGCGGCGAGCCACCCAGCCGGCCAGCGTCACCTGCTGCCCGGCGTCGCTACCCCTCAGCGAACCAGCGGCGTGGCTGCGCAGCACAAACACACTCCCTCTTTAGGTTTGAACGACTGACCAGTCTAAAGGGCGGGGCCGCATCATCATGCAGCGCCGTCGAGGAGGTAATTTCGCTCTTATCGTGACAAACATTGCACTAGTCGGTCCCGGCGCCGTCGGCACGACGGTCGCCGCGCTGCTGTACAAGGCCGGCAATTCGCTGCTGGTCTGCGGTCACACTCCCCGCGACAGCATCGAACTGCGCCCCGATGGTGAGGATCCGATTTTGGTGCCCGGTCCGGTGCGTACCGATCCAGACCAGGTCGCCGGGCCGGTCGACGTTCTCCTGCTGGCAGTCAAAGCGACCCAAAACGACGACGCGCGCGGTTGGCTGACCCGCCTGTGCGGCGAGCACACCATCGTCGTCGTGCTGCAAAACGGTGTTGAGCAGGTCGAGCAGGTCCAGCCGTACTGCCCGTCGTCGGCCGTGGTCCCGGGCATCGTGTGGTATTCGGCGGAGACCCAACCCGGAGGGTGGGTGCGACTGCGCGGCGAGGCCGCACTGGTGCTGCCGAGCGGACCTGCGGCGGAGACGGTCGCCGAGCTGCTGCGCGGCGCCGGCTGCCGGGTGGACTGCGACCCGGACTTCAAAACTGCCGCCTGGCGCAAGCTGCTACTCAACGCCCTGGCCGGATTCATGGCGCTGTCCGGGCGGCGGTCGGGCATGTTCCGCCGCGACGACGTCGCCGCACTGTCGCGGCGCTACGTCGCCGAATGCCTGGCCGTGGCACAGGCTGAGGGCGCGCGGTTGGCTGACACCGTGGTCGAAGAGATGGTGGACCTTTTCCGTAACGCTCCTGAAGACATGGGCACCTCAATGCTGGCCGACCGGGAGAACCACCGGCGGCTGGAATGGGACATCCGCAACGGTGTGATCATCCGGAGGGCTCGCGCCCATGGGCTGGCAACGCCGATCAGCGACATCGTGGTGCCACTGCTGGCCGCGGCCAGCGACGGCCCGGGCTAGATTGGCGAGATTGGAGCGCCATGCGCAGCTACACCGACACCCGGTTTCGGCTACCCAGCGGCGCGGTTGAACCGGGTGTGCGAAGCTGGTTTTGGCGCGGGTAACCAGCCCCGGCTAGCTTGCCGGTCACCAGGTCGGATTTCGGGAGCATGCGATGACCTTTAACGAGGGTATGCAAATCGACACCAGCACCGCGTCGTCGTCCGGCGGCGGTGGGGGCGGACGGTTTGCCATCGGGGGCGGCATCGGCGGACTGTTGATCGTCGTGGTGGCGTTGTTCCTCGGCGTCGATCCCGGCCGCGTGGTGAACCAGCAGATGAACACCAGCGACTACTCGGCACCCGGTTACGACCTGAGTCAGTGCAAAACCGGGGCCGATGCCAACAAGTACGTGCAGTGCCGAGTAATCGCCACGGGCAACTCCGTGGACGCGGTCTGGCATCAGCTGATGCGCAATTACACCCGCCCGCATGTTCGGCTGTTCACCGGCCAGGTGAGCACCGGCTGCGGACCAGCCACCAGCGCAGTCGGACCGTTCTACTGCCCGGTGGACCAGACGGCGTATTTCGACACCGGCTTCTTCCAGGTGCTGGTCGACCAATTCGGCTCCAGCGGTGGCCCGTTCGCCCAGGAGTACGTGGTGGCTCATGAATACGGCCATCACGTGCAGCAACTGCAGGGGTTGCTCGGGCGCTCCCAGCAAGGTGCGCAGGGCTCTGGGGGCAATGGCGTGCGCACGGAGTTGCAGGCTGACTGCTACGCCGGAATCTGGGCGCACTACGCGTCGACGGTCAAGGAGGAGAGCACCGGTGTGCCCTACCTCCAGCCGTTGAGCGACAAGGACATCCAAGACGCGCTGTCGGCGGCGGCGTCGGTGGGCGATGACCGCATCCAGAAGGCCTCGACCGGACACGTGAGCCCCGAGTCATGGACACACGGTTCGTCCGAGCAACGGCAGAAGTGGTTCACCATCGGCTACCAGACCGGTGACCCGAACAAGTGCGACACCTTCGGCGCTGCGGACCTCAGCTAGGCGCGGCGTTGACCGAGCTGTTGTTCTCCTATGGCACATTGCAGCAGCCGGAGGTCCAACTCGCGACGTTCGGCCGCGAGCTCACCGGGCACCGCGACGCGATCGTCGGCTACGACCTGGATTACGTCACGATCACCGACCTGCACGTCGTGGCCACCAGTGGCAGCGATCGTCATCCCATCCTGCGGCTGACCGGGCGCGCGGATGCGCACGTCGACGGGATGGTGTTCGCCATCAGCGAAGCCGAGCTGGCCGCAGCCGATGAATACGAGGTAGACGATTATCGCCGCATCTCGGTGCCGCTGCGCTCAGGCGCCACCGCGTGGGTTTACGTGTTCGCCGGGTAACCACCTGTCACCAGGGCCGTGTGGAGCACGTCACGCCAGTGGTCGCGTTTTGCGTCACCACCACCTGGCCGTCCACGGCGATCTCGCAGTGGAGTTCGGGAGTGGCCCCCGAGCCGCAGTCCGGCCAGTGACACCCGCCGCTGGCGGTGACGATCGCCCACTGGTTCGGGTTTGCCAATGTGGCGGTGTAAACCAGCGGCTGCCCGCCGGTGAACGTTGCCGGCACGGTGTTCATGTACTGCGATGAGTTTGCGTCGTAGGCCGCCTGGCTGGGTGGATCGCTGTTCATGTACCGGACGTTGCCGGTCAGATTGCCGGTGGCGGTGATCGTGTAGGTCACCTGATGGCCGGCCGGGTCCGCATATGAGGTCGCGGGCGTAACAGCCACCCCCGCAGCTGCTGCAAACGTTGCCACCGCGACCCCGCAGGTCACTCTTCGCACGTTCGTCATATCGAAAACGCTACCGGATTCGTTACCGACGGCTCTCGCCTTGGCAGATCGAAGCCTGGCAGCTGCCCTCCGTCCGCCGGCCAGGCAGAATTGCTTGAGCCACATCGCCACTGGGCTAAGCGTCCAGGCTGCGTTCGAACGGACGTTTACCTCTAGATATGCCGATAGTTGCCCGGCTCAGGTATGAAGCATGGGTGAGCCACGATGCGCAACTGCCCGGCCGCGATGCTGCGCCGGGTATCAGCCGCCGCAGGTTGTTGGCGACGGGCGCGGCATCGGGGGTTGTGGGCGCCGTAGGGATTGGCGGGGCCACGCTGGTGTGGTCGCACCACTCCCATCCCCAGGGCCCCGGCGTCTGGTACCAGCAGGATCGCAACGGAGCACCGCCGGTGGTCGGTCTGCATCTGCAATTCGGCAAGAACGCCGGCACCGAGGTGGTGGTGTCATGGCACACCACCGAGGCGGTCCGCAATCCGCGAGTGATGCTGGGCACGCCGACATCCGGCTTTGGCCGCACCGTGGCGGCCGAAACCCGCACTTACCGCGACGCGAAGTCCAATACCGAAGTACGCGTCAACCATGCTCGCCTGACAACTCTGACCCCGGACACCGACTATGTATACGCTGCGGTACATGACGGCGCCGACCCGGAGCCGGGGACGTTTCGGACCGCGCCGTCCGGGCGAAAACCGCTGCGCTTCACCAGCTTCGGTGATCAGTCAACGCCGACACTAGACAAGCTGCCCGACGGTGGGTACGGCACCGACAACATCGGATCGCCGGCGGCCGCGGATACCACGCTGGCAATCGAACGGATCGGCCCACTGTTCAACCTGGTCAACGGCGACCTGTGCTACGCCAACCTGGCACAAGACCGGATCCGCACCTGGTCGGACTGGTTCGAGAACAACACCCGCTCGGCGCGGTACCGGCCGTGGATGCCGGCGGCGGGCAATCACGAGAACGAACTGGGTAACGGGCCAGTCGGTTACGGCGCCTACCAGACGTACTTTGCGGTGCCCGCTTCAGGAGCCAACCTGGAGCTGCGCGGGCTGTGGTACTCGTTCACCGCCGGCTCGGTGCGGGTGATCAGCCTGAACAACGACGACGTGGCCTTCCAGGATGGCGGCAACTTCTATGTGCACGGCTACTCGGGTGGGGAGCAAAAGCGCTGGCTTGCGACAGAACTCGCGGAAGCGCGTCGCGACCCGGACGTTGACTGGGTGGTCGTTTGCATGCATCAGACGGCGATCTCCACCGCCGAGCGCGCCAACGGTGCAGACCTGGGGATCCGCGAGGAATGGCTACCGCTGTTCGACCAATACCAGGTCGATCTGGTGGTGTGTGGCCACGAGCACCACTACGAACGGTCACATCCGGTGCGCGGAACACAGAACACCGATACCCGCACGCCCATACCCGTCGACACCCGCAATGACCTCATCGACGCGACCAAGGGAACGGTGCACGTCGTGATCGGTGGAGGCGGCACGTCGGCGCCGACCAACGCGATGTTGTTCCCGCAACCCCGGTGCCGCGTCTTGACGGGCGTCGGCGCATTTGACCCCGCGATCGGGTGCAAGGCGCCAATCTATGTCTTAGAAGATGCGCCGTGGTCGGCGTTTCGCGACCGCGACAACCCGTACGGCTTCGCGGCTTTCGATGTCGATCCGGGTCAGCCCGGCGGCAATACGTCGATCAAGGTGACGCATTACGCGCTGACCGGGCCGTTCGGCGGGGTTACCGTGGTGGACCAGTTCACTCTGACCAAGCCCCGCGGCGATAGGCCCGGCTAGCTCAAAACAGCGTCTGCTGGACGGGTCCCGGCGCTACAACCGCTTCTGCCGCTTGCGGGAACGGACGGTGGTCACCGGCCAGCCGGTGCTTGGCGATCAGCGGCGCTGCCCGCTCCCGCAGCATCTCGCGATAGCTCGGCGGCAGATATGCACCCCGCCGATACAGCTCGCGGTAGCGGCCGACCAGTTCGGGATGCGAGCGCGCCAGCCAGGACATGAACCAGCCGCGGGTCGAACTACGCAGATGCAGGCCGAAAACCGTCACGCCGCTGGCTCCGGCGGCAGCGATCTGGCCAAGCAGGCGATCAAGGTGCTCGACGGAGTCGGTGAGGTGGGGCAGCACCGGCGCGACCATCACATGACACTCCAGACCTGCGTCGCGGATTGCGGTGATGAGACCCAGACGCGCCTGCGGCGTCGGCGTGCCCGGCTCGACGTCCCGGTGCAGATCCGCATCACCGACCGCCAATGACACCGCGACCGAGACTGGTACCTGTTGAGCCGCCTCGGCGATCAGCGGCAGGTCCCGCCGCAGCAGTGTGCCCTTGGTCAGGATCGACAATGGCGTACCGGACGCGGCGAGCGCGCCGATGATGCCCGGCATCAGTGCGTAGCGGCCCTCCGCACGCTGGTAAGGATCGGTGTTGGTGCCCAGCGCGACGGTCTCGCGCTGCCACGACGGCCGGCGCAGCTCCCGGTGCAGCACTTCGGCGACGTTGGTCTTCACCACCACCTGGGTGTCGAAGTCGTTGCCACAGTCGAAGTCCAGGTATTCGTGAGTGGGACGCGCGAAACAATAACGACAGCCATGCGAGCAACCGCGGTAGCCGTTGACGGTGTACCGAAATGGCAGCGCGGCCGCGTCCGGCACCTTGTTCAGCGCGGACTTGCACAGCACCTCGTGAAATGTCATGCCCTCGAACTGTGGTGCACGCACGCTTCGGACGAAGCCGATCCGCTGCAGCCCCGGCAGCGCGCCGTCATCAACGGGCTTCCCGTTGACCACGACGGCCTGACCAGCCCAGCGCATACCCACATTCGAACAATAGTTCGATGCCATGTCAAGCTTGTGTGCGGATACCGTGTAGAGGCACGAATGGGAGGCGCCCCGAATGAATGCAATCGCCAGTGAGCCCTATGGGCAACTGAGGTTCCAAGAGATCGCCGGCAAGCAAATGGCGTACATCGACGAGGGCGTCGGTGATGCCATCGTTTTCCAGCACG
>JBEKNM010000242.1:0-6782 GCA_049522835.1 Mycobacterium sp. | reverse complement strand
CCTGGCCGCCATCGGCCCTTCGTGTGCGACGGCGCCGACGGTAAGCCGGGGCTCCTCGGCGTGCTGGGCGATCAAAACCCCGAGGCCCGTGGCGTATTCCAGGGCGCGGCGCATCACCAGCGGGTCGTGCACACAGATGCCGTCGTCGGAGAACATCCGCACCTGCGCGGCGCCGGCAGCCATCATGCCCATCTCGGTGAGCTCGGTTCCGGCCAGCCCGACGGTGACCGCACCGACGGGGTGCACGTCGACCAGGCCGACCTGTTGGCCACGGTGCCAGACGTGGTCGGTGACCACCGGACTGTCGGCGACCGGGGTGGTGTTAGCCATCGCGAACACCGCCGTGTAGCCACCCAAAGCCGCTGCCGCCGAGCCGGTTTCGATATCCTCAGCATATTCTCGGCCGGGCTCGCGCAGGTGGGTGTGCAGGTCGACCAGTCCGGGTAGCAGCACGTGCCCGGTGGCGTCGATGACGTCCGCATAATCGGGGATCTCAAGACCCGCGCCGATCTGCGCGATCTGGCCTTCCTGGCCGGGGCTGTCGACCAGCACGTCGACGCGTTCTCCTTCGCCGTACAGCCGAACCCCGCGAAGCAGCACACTCATGCCGCACCCTCATTTCCGGCCGATCCCGTTTTTCCGATTGCTTCGGTGCCGACCAGCACATGGAACAGCACCGCCATCCGCACATGCACGCCGTTGGAAACCTGCTGCAGCACGGCTGATTGCGATGAGTCAGCCACCGAAGACGCGATCTCCATGCCACGCAGCATCGGTCCGGGGTGCAGCACCACGGCGTGGCCGGGAAGCATCGCCTGGCGACGGTCGGACAGCCCGTACAAGGACGAATACTCGCGCACGGACGGGAAGAAACCGCCGTTCATCCGCTCGGCCTGCACCCGCAGCATCAGCACTGCATCGGCCGCCGGCAACTCGGCATCAAAGTCGTTGGAGACGGTAACCGGCCAGCCCTCGACCCCGACCGGCAACAACGTCGGCGGCGCCACCAGCACCACCTCGGCACCCAGCGTGTCCAGCAGCATCACGTTGGAGCGGGCGACCCGGCTGTGCAGGATGTCGCCAACGATCACGATGCGCCGGCCTTCGATGCCGCCCAGTCGCTGGCGGATGGTCAGCGCGTCCAGCAGTGCTTGCGTCGGGTGCTCATGGGTGCCATCGCCGGCATTGATCACCGACGGCCCGGCGTCGATGGAAGAGGAAGTCCAGTCGGCGAGCAGATGCGCGGCGCCCGACGCCGGATGCCGGATGATGAGTGCGTCCGCGCCGGCGGCACGCAGTGTCAGCGCGGTGTCGCGCAGCGACTCCCCCTTGCTCACCGACGATCCGGTGGCGCTGACGTTGATCACGTCGGCACTCATCCACTTGCCTGCCACCTCGAACGACACCCGGGTGCGGGTCGAGTTCTCGTAGAACATCGTCACCACGGTGCGTCCGCGCAGTGTCGGCAGCTTCTTGACCTCACGGCCGAGCAGTGCCTCGGCGAACCGGTCGGCGTCGTCGAGGATGGCGGTTGCGTCGTCGCGGCTCAGGTCGCCGGCGGCCAGCAGGTGTCTGCTCATGAGTCACCGTCCCGGGAGATCACGACGCCGTCGCGACCGTCGTGTTCGATGAGTTGCACGTGCACGCTCTCGCTGCGGGAGGTCGGCACGTTTTTGCCCACGTAGTCGGCGCGCAGCGGCAGTTCGCGGTGGCCACGGTCGACCAGCACCGCGAGTTGCACGGCTCGCGGCCGGCCCACGTCGCGCAGCGCGTCCAGGGATGAACGCACCGAGCGCCCGGAGTACAGCACGTCGTCGACGAGGATCACCAGTGCGTCATCGACGCCGCCGGCCGGGATCGATGTGACCTCCAATGGCCGCGGCGGCTTTTTCATCAGGTCATCGCGGTACAGGGTGATGTCCAGGGCGCCACAGCCAACCTCGACACCGCTGTATTCGGCGATATTGGTGACCAGGCGCTGGGCTAACAGCACCCCGCGTGTCGGAATGCCCAGCAGCACCACCCGGGGCGCGTCGGATGCGTCTAACGCGGTCTTCTCGATGATCTGGTGCGCAATGCGGGAAATGGTGCGACCGACGTCGGCCGCGGACATCAATTCCCTACCGGTGGCGGCATCACCCGCGGCACACATGAGAGACCTTGACCTCCTTCTCCGCCTCTCCGGACGGATCGTTAAAGGATGTCGACTGCCCGGCAGCGTAGCACTGCGAGCTATCCTGGCGAAAATGACAGGCTCTATTTCTTCCCAAGAATCCTCCGGATTGCCGCGCTTTGATTTCGACGCCCTCTACCGGGGCGATAGCCCAGCTGAAGGCATCCCGCCGATGACCTCACCGCCATGGGATACCAAGGCCCCCAAAGAGAATGTCATCGCATGGCAGACCCGCGGCTGGGTCCACGGTGACGTGCTCGACATCGGCTGCGGGCTCGGCGACAACGCCATCTACCTGGCCAAGAGCGGATACAAGGTGACCGGGTTGGACATCTCTCCGACCGCACTCATCACCGCCGAGCGTCGGGCCAAGGACGCCGGAGTGGACGTGAAGTTCGCGACGACGGACTCCACCAAGCTTGACGGCTACACCGCCGCGTTCGACACCGTCGTCGACAGCGGGATGTTCCACTGTCTCGACGACGACGGCAAGCGCAGCTACGCCGCCGCGGCGCACCGGGCCACCAAACCGGGCGCCACCCTGCTGATCAGCTGCTTCTCTGATGCCAACCCGGCCGATGACGATTGGCCGCGTCCGGCGGTGTCCGAGCAGACGCTGCGCGACGTCCTCGGCGGTGCGGGTTGGGATATCCAATCACTGGAGCCCACCACGTGGCGCCGTGAAGTCGACGGCAACGAAGTCGAGATGGCGTTCTGGTACATGCGCGCGCAGCGCGCCTGACTCAGTCTGGCTCGGCGGCCGGATAGCCGGCGTTCTGCAGGAGCAGAAGAAACCGGGCGTGACTGCTGACTTTATATTGGAGCGAACGCAGTACCTTGATCCGGTATTCATCTGCGCCACGTACAAGATCTAACGCTGCGCCGACCAGAGCGCTTCCGAAGGAAATCTCGGTGAGAAAAAGCGCGCGTGCCCAATCCAGGTCAGAAAGAGGCTCGTTGTTTTCGATGGCTTCCATCAGGCGGTTGACAAGGCGGACCCATTCGTCTTTGTTGGATTGGCCTAATAACGGGCGCAGGAGCTCATACGCGTGGCCCGCCGGACCGTAGTACTCATTGAGCGAAAGAACCATAAGCTCACGCTCTTCGTCGGTAAGCTCGATCGCGACAAGCCCAGGTTGGGTCACCAGTTCACCCTAACGAGCTGTACGGGCGACCACCGCAATCGTTCCGTGTCGGTTCGGTTAGCCGTCATAGTCGTCCGGAAGCTCTCCCAGTAACGGCCAGCGATGGTGCTCGCCTGGTTTATGTGGATGGATGAAGTGCGGCCCTGTCGCGGGCGCACCCCGGGGCAACCCGCCACCAGAGAGAAGCCCCGGCATTCCTCCAACGCCTTTTCCGATACCACCTTCTCCGATGCCGGGCGAGGGTTTAACCGGCGGCACCGTGTCGACCGGGGCTTTGGGCGGAATAGGTTCGGCGGTCGGCGGCGGGGCAGCCCGGGGTTCGACGGGAGCTTGAAAAGGCCCGTCGGCAAGTTGGCCGGACTTGAATGATTCGACAGCGCCGACGGACTTTCTAGGCAGATAATTGGGCCCCTGATCTGGTTTGAATACAGTGCCGCAGTCGGCCCCAGTTGAATCGCGAATGATCACTATATTGTCTCCGGGGTCGTAAATAATCGGGGCGCCGTCTTTAGCGACGCCAAGCTGTAGACTTTCTGGGTTTCCGATCGATCTTTTTAATTTGCCGTAGACTAAGTCGGCGAGTTGGTCTTTTGTCATCCCAGGGAACTGCTCAGCATGTTCTATGGACGCATGTCATAGGCGATTTTCTGTGCGGCCCTCATTAGCGGATCGCTGCTCCAGCCGCCCGGCGGCGGATCGGGTTCTGGATTCGGGGCGTCTTTAAGGGTGTGGTAGTCGACAGCCTGGACTCTGTCGTGCTTGTCCGCACCGACGATGGTGTCGTCGATGCCATGTCCCTCGTTGAAGCTGAGGGCGTCGATGTCTTTGGTAGCGGCGGCGATGTGCGTGGTGAGCTGGTGGTCGCTGGTGACTAGGGTGGCGACTCGGTGGAGGATGAAGAGGGCGTGCCCTTGGGCCGCGGCAAGTCGTGCAGCCCGAAACTCGGCGGTGCCGCCTCGTACTCGGTCGGTGACCGAGTAATCCTCACCGACAACAAATCCGTCGGGGCGAGCATCACTAATAGCCTCTAGCACTCCACTCTTTGGAAGCCTGCAACTGCCGGTCGCCGCGAAGAGCGACGGCGGCGGCACCCTGTAACCGATCGGACGCACCGCGGACCTGCACCAGGTCGCTATAGGTGCGCTCTTGCGCGGCCGCCGCGGCGTGGCCGTTCCAGGGGATGCCTCCCGGAGTCGATATCCGGTCATGAACCTCGGTGAACGCCTGCTCCCACAGGCCGGCAGTGCGCGTCCAATATTCAGCCGCCTCGTGCAGATACTCGGTGTCCAAGGTCTGCACTTGCGACAACGTCGGCAGCACTGCGGTCGCCGCCACCTAGGACACCGCCGCGAGGCCGAGCACGTGCAACTGGGCTGTCGAGCCGGCTTCGTTCTCGCCATAGTCGCTGGCGGTCATCGCCAGCTTGGCGGCCGTCGCGTGCAGGCGAGACGCGCACCTGGCGCCGGCCGCGGCGATCTGCGCATGGGCAGCGTCAACCGCGGCCGAGCTGGCCAGGAATGACGATCCCGCCTGGTCGCGCTGGTGCCGGCCAGCCCGGCCGCCACAAACTCACACCAGCCTGCTTGCATACGCAGACCACTCTCGCTGACCTGCAGCTCGGCAGCGCCCCCCGGCGAATCCATGCGCAGACACTAGAACGTGCGGGCACGGGGCACACTTCACCGGAGCTTTCGGGAGGGCTTTGCAACCCGGCGGCTAACCTGAACCGGGTGAATCTCGATGGCAATCAGGCCTCCATCCGCGAGGTATGCGACGCCGGCGTCCTGGCCGGTGCGGTAACTGTGGTCTGGCAGCGCGGAGAAGTGTTGCAGGTCAACGAAATCGGCTATCGAGACGTCGATGCGGGCCTGCCGATGCAAAGGGACTCGCTGTTTCGCATCGCATCAATGACCAAGCCGGTCACCGTGGCGGCGGTGATGAGCCTGGTCGACGCGGGCAAGCTCGCGCTGAAGGACCCGATCGCCCGCTGGGCGCCGGAGTTGGCCGATGTCCAGGTGCTGGACGACCCGCACGGTCCGCTGGACCACACGCATCCGGCGCGGCGAGCCATCCTGATCGAGGACCTGCTCACCCACACCAGCGGCCTGGCCTACGGATTCTCGGTATCTGGGCCGATCTCGCGGGCCTATCTGCGGCTGCCGTTCAATCACGGCTCAGATAGCTGGCTGGCCGAGCTCGCCGCGCTGCCGCTTGTGCATCAGCCCGGGGACCGGGTCACCTACAGCCACGCGACAGATCTGTTGGGTGTCATTGCTTCCCGTGTCGAGGACAAGCCGTTTTACCAGGTTCTCGACGAACGCATTCTGGGGCCGGCAGGGATGCCCGACACCGGTTTCTTCGTTTCGCCGGAAGCGCGCCAGCGTGCCGCGACCATGTACCGGCTCGACGAAGCGGGCCAATTGCATCACGACGTGATGGGGCCGCCGCACGTTAAGCCGCCTTCGTTCTGCAATGCAGGTGGTGGGCTGTGGTCGACCGCCGATGACTACCTGCGGTTCGTGCGGATGCTGATGGGCGACGGATCGGTCGACGGTGTTCGGGTGTTGTCTGCGGCGTCGGCGCGCCTGATGCGCACCGACCGGCTCACCGACGAACAAAAGCGGCACAACTTTTTGGGAGCGCCGTACTGGGTTGGCCGCGGGTTCGGGTTGAACTTGTCGGTGGTGACCGATTCGGCGAAGTCGCAGCCGCTATTCGGGCCGGGCGGGCTCGGAGCGTTCAGCTGGCCCGGTGCCTACGGGACGTGGTGGCAGGCTGACCCGGAAGCGGACCTGATCCTGCTGTATCTGATTCAGAACTGTCCTGATCTGAGTGTGGAGGCGGCCACGGCCGTCGCAGGCAACACGTCGCTCGCGAAGCTGCGCACGGCGCAACCGAAGTTCGTCCGCCGCACCTATCGGGCGCTCGGTCTGTAGCGGCGGATCCATCAGATGGTCGATTACCCGCCCGACGTCATCACCGGATCGCGGCTGACGCTGCGCCGGCCCACACTCGATGACTCCGGCGCGCTCTTCCAACGAGTCGCTCGCGATCCCGAGGTCACCAAGTATCTGTTGTGGACACCACATCCGGATGTGGCGGCAACGCGACGAGTGATCACCGAAAGACTCAATGTCGCTGACGACGAGCGGACCTGGGTCATCGCGCTGCGGCACAGCGACGACGTCATCGGGCTGACCAGCTGCCGACGCCCGCTGCGGCACTCCGTCGAAATCGGTTACTGCATCGGCCGGCGGTGGTGGGGCAAGGGTTACATGCCTGAGGTGCTCGACATGCTGATGACCGCGTTGGAAGCCGATCGGGACGTGTACCGAGTCTGGGCCACCACCCACGTCGACAACGAGCGATCGACGCGACTGCTGGAGCGGACCGGGTTCGTGAAGGAGGGCCGGCTGGCCCGTCACGCCGTCTACCCCACTATGGGGCCCGAGCCACAAGACAGC
>JBEKNM010000241.1:0-6783 GCA_049522835.1 Mycobacterium sp. | reverse complement strand
GCTCACCGAGCAGGACAAAATCGTGGCCGGCGATCAACGCACGCTCGACCTGGGGCAACACGGTGTCGTCGAAACCCAGGATGCCCGGCCAGACCTCATCCCCCTCGGCCAGCGCGGTGAGCAGATTCTCCCGGATTTCCTGCTTGACTCCCCGTTCACGATGACCGGCGGCACGTAGTTCGCCGACGGTGCGGGGCAGATTGCTCGGTGATGTCACGACTCCACGCTACGACGATGCCGTCAATACGGCACTGTGTCCTCCATCTGCCGAGTCCTCAGACGCGAGGGTCGGGCAATCGGTTTGATTGCCCGACCCTCGGTTGGTGTCATTTGCGCCCACCGAAACGGCGGACTCTCAGACCGGCTAGCTCATGGTGACAGTCGCGTCCGGATCGCCTGTCTTCCACGTGACTGTGCCGTGCTCAAACACCGACTTAAAGGAGCCGTCGGGGAGGATTTGCTCGTCAGAGGTCGGATAGCCCAGCTTGCCCTGCGAAGCATCCAACTTGTTCCACTGGTCGCGGATCTTGCCCCATACGAAGTAGACCGGGCTCCCAGTCCTATAAATGAGCACACCGCCGTCGAACTGCTGGTAGGAACCGCTGCCGTCCTTGGTCTTTTGCTCGTTGTCGTACGGTTTGCCCAAGTCCTTCAGTTGAGCGTCGGTAAGAGACTGGTACTTCGCGAGAATGGGTCCCTCCACGGTGTACGGCGTGCCGTTGGCACCCGTGATGGTTGTCGTCGGGGCCGCGCTAGTTGCGGATGGCATCGCAGCAGTTGAGGACATCGCGGACATCGCGGGCGCTGTGGCTGAACTTGTCGATTCGTTGGATTTGGTCGCGTGGCACCCAGATCCGATCAGCGCAAACCCCGCAACCGCAGCAGTAAGTGCAAGTGTTCGTTTAGTGATCGCGCGCATCATATTCCTCTCGAATTGGATAAGACGACCATCGGCTTATCCAAAGCGGATGCTATTCCCGTTTGAGACCACCCAGCAAGGACGAAAAAAATCGCTGGCTCGCACCGAGCGACGCCCTAGCCCAAAAACCGGGCTGTCATTGAGCCATGCGCGCTGGTTAAGTGCGCCTTAATGGGCGAAGTGGCGCGCTCCGGTGAGGTACACAGTCACGCCGGCTTTGGCCGCAGCTGCGGTCACTTCGTCGTCGCGCACCGAGCCTCCGGGATGCACGATCGCCTTGACTCCGGCGCCGGCCAGCGTCTCCAATCCATCGGGGAACGGAAAGAACGCGTCGGAGGCCGCAACGGCGCCGTGGACCCGGTCGCCGCCGCGTTCGACGGCCAGCCGGGCGGCGTCGACCCGGTTGACTTGACCCATGCCGACGCCGACGGTCGCGCCGTCGGCGGCGATCACAATCGCATTCGACTTGACCGCGCGGCAGGAGCGCCACGCAAAGACCAAGTCGGTCAATGTCGCCGGGTCGGCCGGTGTTCCGGTCGCCAACGTCCAGTTCACCGGATTGTCGCCGTGCGCATCCAGCTCATCGCGTTGTTGAATGAGCAGTCCCCCGCTGATCGGACGAAGCTCGGTGCCGCCGCTCAGCGGCTCGGAGGCCACCAGCACCCGGATGTTCTTCTTGCGTGTCAGCACATCCAGGGCGGCCGGCTGGTAGGCGGGCGCGATGATCACCTCGGTGAAGATGGTGCTCACGTATTCGGCCATCTCCAGGCTGACCTCGGTGTTCGCCGCGACGACTCCGCCGAAGGCGCTGAGCGGATCACACTCGTGGGCCTTGCGATGCGCGTCGGCGACCGAAACCGACGAGATTGCGATCCCGCACGGGTTGGCGTGCTTGATAATTGCCACGCACGTCTGTTCGTGGTCGAAGGCGGCTCGCCAGGCAGCGTCAGCGTCGGTGAAGTTGTTGTAGGACATCTCTTTTCCATGCAGCTGCTCGGCCTGCGCCAGGCCCGGCCAGGCGGCGGGGTCGCTGTAGAGGGCTGCCTGCTGGTGCGGGTTCTCGCCATAGCGCAGCATCGCCGAGCGACGCCAGCTGCTGCCGAACCACTCGGGAAAAGCCGTTGGCGGGTGCTCGGCCGCCAGCGTCGATTCCATCCAGCTCGCGACGGCGATGTCGTACTCCGCGGTGTGCTGAAATGCCAGCGACGCCAGCCTCTTGCGCTCGGAGAGGGTAAATCCGCCATTACGCACTGCGGCCAGCACTCCGTTGTACCCGAGCGGGTCTGTCACCACCGCTACGCTCGGATGGTTTTTCGCGGCTGCCCGGACCATCGAAGGCCCGCCGATATCGATCTGTTCGACGCATTCGTCGACGCTCGCACCGGATTCGACGGTCTGGCTGAACGGATACAGGTTGACCACGACCAGTTCGAACGCCGCGATTCCGAGTTGCTCGAGCGCCGCGGCGTGCTCGGGTTTACGTAGGTCAGCCAGCAGGCCGGCATGCACTCGCGGGTGCAGTGTTTTGACCCGGCCGTCGAGCACCTCGGGGAAGCCGGTCAGCTCCTCCACGGGTGTCACCGGAATCCCTTTGTCGGCAATGGTGTTGGCCGTCGAACCGGTTGAGACGATCTCGACGCCTGCCGCACTCAGACCCTGGGCCAGGTCTATCAGGCCGGTCTTGTCGTACACGCTGATCAACGCTCGGCGGATCGGCCTTCTTGACTCGTCGCTGCTCATGCTGTGCTCATCCCAAGGTCGCCTTTCGTCCGATCCAGGTGACGCCGCCGGTCGCTATCGCGGCCACCACGTCCACCAACAGCCGCCGTTCGATGACTTTGATGCGTTCATGCAGAGTCTCTTCGTCGTCGCCGTCGAGCACCGGAACGGGCTGCTGAGCCAATATCGGCCCGGTGTCCATGCCGGCATCCACCAGGTGCACCGTACAGCCCGTAACCTTCACGCCGTAAGCCAGCGCTTCGGGCACTGCGTGCGCACCCGCGAACGCCGGCAGCAGCGCTGGATGGGTATTGAGAGTACGGCCGCAGAACCGTGAAAGAAACTGCGGCCCAAGGATTCTCATAAATCCAGCAGAGATGATCAGATCAGGCGAGTGCGTCGCGGTGGCCTCGGTGATCGCGGCGTCCCAGGCAGCGCGATCGGGGTGGTCGGCGAGGCGGACGGTGAATGTCGGCAGTGCTGCCGCCGCGGCGACCTCGGTAGCCCGGCAATCGCGATCCGTACCAACGGCGACTACCCGCGCCGGATAGTCGCCGACCGCGGCGTCCAGCAGTGAGCTCAGCAGCGACCCGGTGCCGGATGCCAACACCAGCAGCCGCGCCGGCGCACTGGGGGGCACATGGAGCGGTTCCTGCACATCGCGAGCGTAGTCGGGCGACCATGGCGGTCGCGCGCTAGCGCGGCCGAAGCTGAAGCCCAACTGCGCGGCCGAACGTGACTGCAGCGTCACGCTCGCGGCCGAACGTGACTGCAGCGTCACGCTCGCGGCCGGAGGAGGAGCCAAACTCGCTAATCCTCACTCTCGCGCGTCGCAGGCGGGGGCGCCTCTTCGTCTGAGGACTGCCCGTCAGCGGTCTCAGCGATGTCAGCGATGTCAGCGTCGTCGTCGCTGGGCGCATCGTGATCGGCCGAGTCGCCCGGCACGTTGTTGTCCGCAGGCTCGTCTGACTCCGCGAAAAGGCCTGCGAAGTCCGCCGGTTCGTCCGCGTTCTCCTCGGCCGTCGGCGCGGGCGCGGGTCTGGCCTTGCGCCGTCTGGGACGACGCCTGATCCCGCCGGCCATCACCACTGTGGCCCAACCAACGACCGCGAACCAGAAGAACACACCAACCACTAAGGCGCCCTGGTCAACTCCGACATCGCCGAAGTTGCCCAGCTGACCACTCCCGCCGAATGCAAGCAATGACATCGCCAGAGCCGCGGCAACCGCCGCGACAAGCAGCTTGCCCAGCGCCGGAATCAGAGGAAGCGGACGACGGGCGCATTGTTGCCCGACCGCCACTCCGGACGACGCGCCGACGATGAGCAGGGCGACCCACGCCGGCCCCAGTGGCGGGGTGGGGGCCGCGGCCAGCACCGGCAGCGCGGGGATATCACCGCCGAAAACGGTGAACGAACTGAACGTCGCGAAGCCAAGATGCGCACTGGATCCCACCGCCACCGCCGCGGTGCCTACGATGACGTTCGGCGCGTAGAGTGCCGAGAGCACTGTGAGGCTGAATTGGCCGAATATCGAATCGGTGATCCCGTAGAGCTCTTGCATCGTCGCCCAGTGCACAATCAGGGAACCAGCGGTCACCAGGCCGGAAAGCCCAAGCAACGCCAATACGCCGGCTGCCGCGGCACGCAGAGAATCACCTAGCCAATTGGGCAGCGGCGACGCCGCCAACGCCCGTCGACCCACCCGGGTCCATACACCGACCCCGGCACCGATGGCATGGACCACCAGCACGCTGGTGAATGCACGCAAGGCGTTGGGTGTCTGCAGTTCGATGATCACCGACGACGCGTCGTGGATGACCGCCAGCGCGATCGCCGTCATCAGCATGGGGCCGCCCAGAGCCGACGCGGCAACCCAGCGGACGACGAGCCATGACGAGTGTGCGGAGGTGGCCCGCGCCGTGCTGCGCGCGGTGCCCCAAATCATCAGAAGGACTGCCAGCAGCGGCATTACGCCCAGTTCGCGACCACCGATCGAGATCGGCACGTCGTGTACGCCGAGCCAAATACTGGCGATGGCGCCCAACGCGCCGGTCATGTCGCTGTTGGCGATCAGCAGCTGGAGCAACGTGACCGCGGCGACGATGCCCAGTGACACCACCGCCGGGCCGAACGCGACCCTGACGAGGTCACGCGCCTGGCGAGCGCCCGCTGCCCGGTTGTCCTCCACCCGTGTCACTCTTGGCGCACGTGCCCGACTAGGCGCGAGAACGCGCGGTTAGGCCGGCGGCGGCGCAGACGGTGATGACGGCGACTGTTGGCCCTGGCCGAAAGACGGCTGGCCACCGCTTGCGTTTGAGGAGTAGTTGACCGGAGCCGAACCGTCGGCAGACCCCGCTCCCGCATTGACCGATGGCGGGGGGCTGAAGCTGGGGAAGCCGGTGGGTGGCGTGGTCGGTCCCTGTTCTGCGGCCGACTGCGGCTGGGCGTTGAATCCGCCGGTCGACTGGGTCGGAACAGCGGCCTGCGTCGGACTCTGGCTCGACGGGTAACCGCTGTACTGCGACCCATAGCCGGGAGGCGACTGCTGCGGATTGTGCGCATGCTGCTGGGCACCCGGCTGACCGTAGTACCCGGGCTGCCCCCCGTACTGTCCGTATTGCCCGTACTGGCCATATTGCGCGTAGGGGTCGTACTTGGGCCGCGGTGCCGGCGCGCTGATAACGCCGGCATCGAGCAGCAGCGCCACGACGGCGGCGATCGCTTGGAGCACGCTGCAACCCAGAAGCGGCCACATCGCCCAGCCGATCGAGAAACCGGTGGGCGTGTTGATCGTCTCCGCGATCACCAGCAGCGCACCCAACACCGCGATCGCCGCGACTACCCCCCCATTGCTCTTCCCTTTGGGCAGCAGGCTCAGCACGGCAAGCAGCGAAGCCAGCACCGCAACCGCGACCGCAATGCCGGCGTCACCGGCACGTCCACCAGCGCCAGGACCGATATCGGCACTGAGGATAAAGATCGGGCCGAAATTCAGGAGATATGCCGCAAAGCCGAGGGCCACCACCACGATGTTCAGGTAAAGAAGCTTGCTTTCGCCGTCGTCGGTTTTGGCGAACGACGGTGTTGCGCCTGGGTAGGAGCCGCCAGGCTGCGCTGGTGAATATCCGGGACTCCCGGCCGAGTAGGTCATGACTCCTCCTGTTGCTGCCTCGACGATTGGCAGCGTTTGCGGTGCGACGCGATCGATCAACCACGCTAGCGCACGTTCGTGTGCTGCTGTCGGAGCGACCGGGCCGACGGCCCGACCAGCATCTATCCGGGTGGCGCATCGCGAGCGAGGGCGTTTGCACCACAGCAGCTTGCCGACCGCAGGTAGAACACGTTCTAATTCTGTGCATGGATTACGGGCTTGTGCTTTTCACCAGTGACCGTGGCATCTCCCCGGCGACAGCCGCGAAGCTTGCTGACGACCACGGCTTCCGGACGTTCTACGTGCCAGAACACACCCATATCCCGGTTAAGCGCGAGGCAGCCCACCCGACGACGGGTGACGCGTCGCTGCCGGACGACCGCTATATGCGCACGCTAGACCCGTGGGTAAGTCTCGGCGCGGCCTGCGCGGTGACGTCGCGGGTCCGGCTGTCCACCGCGGTGGCACTGCCCGTCGAACATGACCCGATCACGCTGGCTAAAAGCATCGCCACCCTCGACCATCTCTCCGGCGGCCGAGTCAGCCTGGGCGTCGGTTTCGGGTGGAACACCGACGAGCTCATCGACCACAACGTGCCGCCCGCACGGCGCCGCACCATGTTGCGCGAGTACATCGAAGCGATGCGGGCCTTGTGGACACAAGAAGAAGCCGCCTACGACGGCGAGTTCGTCAAGTTCGGGCCCAGTTGGGCCTGGCCCAAGCCGGTGCAGCCACACATTCCGGTGCTGGTGGGCGCCGCAGGCACCGAGAAGAACTTCAAGTGGATCGCCCGCAGCGCCGAAGGCTGGATCACCACTCCGCGCGACGTCGACATCGACGAGCCGGTGAAATTATTGCAGGACACTTGGGCGGCTGCCGGCCGCGAAGGGACGCCGCAGATCGTGGCGCTCGACTTCAAGCCGGTGCCCGAGAAGCTGGCGAAGTGGGCCGAACTCGGGGTAACTGAGGTGCTGTTCGGCTTGCCGGACCGT
>JBEKNM010000240.1:0-6784 GCA_049522835.1 Mycobacterium sp. | reverse complement strand
CTGCACCGCCGGAGCCGGCGGCGTGGTCGCACGCGACCCTGAATGTCGGCTTGCACGTCGACCGAGCGCAATTCGCTGTTAGCTCCCAACCCACGAGCCATGGGGTTCTGCGCTCGTCGCAGGGCTCCTCACCAACACATCACAAACCAACGAAAAACGCGTGGATGACGCACGATCGGCCGCCGACCTGGGCGCACGTGGCGCCGCAATTGGCCTGGTCACCGTGGCCGGTGACCCTCCCACCTTGGGAGACCGCTTGGGCGCCCGCCCCGGGGTCTCAGTCGGGCTCTGGCGCACCCGCGGCTGTCATTGCAGGCCGAGATATTTTGACTCAGCTCTGCGTCGCCCGTCGCTGATAAGTCAGCGCCAGCCGAATTTGTGCCGTCTCACTCGGCCGTTTGCGTTTCTATGAGCTGATCTCGCGTCAACGCCGCGACGCGACAAGACGATCGACGCAATCTAGCTGAATCGGCTTGCGCCGAGTCGCACTCCGCTCGCGACAACCAACAAGCGTCGGTTTTCCCTTATAACCATGTTTTGAAGGAGAAGTCCATGTCCTTGAGCACATCTCACGCCGCCACATTCGAAGTGGCCGGCGACGCAGACGACCCCGCAGGCTCCTCGGTGTTCGAGAAAAGTCAGTTGAGGCAGACGCAAACGGGCGCGATGAATGGTGAGGGCCGATGAAAAATCGTTTGCATTCCCTGTTGGTTGCCGTGCCGGTGACGCTGGTCGTCGCGGCCTGCGGTTCGCACTCTACAAGCGGTTCGTCGAGCCCCGGGGCCACGACCGGCAACGTCGCCATGACTCCCGCGACGTCGCAGGTGGCGTTGTCAGAGACCGGCAGCTCGCTGCTCTACCCACTGTTCAACCTGTGGGCCCCCGCCTATCAGACGAAGTATCCGAACGTGACGATCTCTTCCCAGAGCACCGGGTCGGGTTTCGGTATTTCGCAGGCGGCTGGCGGGGGGGTCAACATCGGCGTCTCCGACGCATACCTGTCTGACAATGACGTGCAAAAGCACAAGGGGCTGATGAACATCGCGTTGGCCATTTCCGCTCAGCAGATCAACTACAACCTGCCCGGCATCACCGACCACGTGAAGCTGAATGGCAAAGTGCTCGCGGCGATGTACCAGGGCACCATCACAACCTGGAACGACCCGCAGATCGCCGGCCTCAACCCCGGGGTGAACCTGCCAGCCACCCCCGTGGTTCCGCTACACCGCGCCGACGAGTCCGGCGACACGTTCCTGTTCACGCAGTACCTGTCAAAGCAGGACCCTGACGGCTGGGGCAAGTCGCCGGGCACCAGCACCAGCGTCGACTTCCCCGTGGTGTCGGGCGCACAGCGCGAGACCGGCAACGGCGGCATGGTGACCGGCTGCGCCAAGACCCCTGGCTGCGTTGCCTATATCGGGATCAGCTACCTCGACAAGGCCATCCAGAAGGGGCTGGGAGACGCACAGCTGGGCAATGCCTCCGGCAATTACCTGCTGCCCGACGCCCAGAGCATTCAGGCCGGGGCGGCAAGCTTCGCCTCGACCCCGGCGAACCAGGCGATCTCGCTGATCAATGGGCCCGCCCCCAACGGGTATCCGATCGTGAACTACGAGTACGCCATCACGTACAGCAAACAGAAGGACGCTGCGACCGCGCAGACGATGCAGGCGTTTCTGCACTGGGTGGTGACCGACGGTAACAGCCCCTCGTTCCTCGACCAGGTTCACTTTCAGCCGCTGCCGCCCGCGGTGGCGAAGCTGTCCGATGCCCAGATCGCCACGATCTCCGGCTAGATTCGTCGGCCTTTTCTGCGAAACAGCCTGCGCCGGGCGGCTTCACCGTGCTCCCGGCGCAGGCTGGCCCGCGAGACGCCATCAGACGCCCGGAGCTTCACGACCTGAAGGAAGAACTCGTCGATCTGCCGGACCATGAACTGGTCGAGGTCGACCGGCTTGGTGACGTAGGCGTTGGCGTGCAGCTTGAAGTTGCGCAGGATGTCGGCTCGATCGTCCTCGACCAACAGCAACGACAACGACTGCCAATTCGGCGCCGGGGTAACTGGACTAAGCACGGGCATCGGTCAGGCACGGGTGCGCACCGGAGATCAGGGGCCGGTTCGCCGACACAGACCCTACGCGTTGCCGTTGCCACCCGAATGGCTGTCGAAAGCTTGAGTTTGGTCGTGGTACTGGATCCTATTCGGCCTGGATCGGCTTTTGTCGGCCTTTGTCCTCGATCGGCTGCTAGCGCAACAACGCCCGCGACATCACCACACGCTGAATCTGATTGGTCCCCTCGTAGATCTGGGTGATCTTGGCGTCGCGCATCATCCGCTCGACCGGGAAGTCGGTCGTGTAGCCGGCGCCCCCGAACAGCTGAACGGCGTCGGTGGTGACCTCCATCGCAACGTCGGAGGCAAAACATTTCGACGCCGCCGAGATGAATCCGAGGTTGCCTTCACCGCGTTCGGCGCGGGCGGCGGCGCTGTAGACCATCAGCCGCGCCGCCTCCACCTTCATCGCCATGTCGGCCAGCATGAACTGCACGCCTTGGAAGCTGCTGATCGACTCGCCGAATTGCTTGCGGTCCTTGGTGTAGGCGATAGCAGCGTCGACCGCGCCCTGGGCGATACCGACGGCTTGCGCGCCGATCGTGGGACGGGTGTGGTCCAATGTGGCCAGCGCAGTCTTGAAGCCGGTACCCGGTTCACCAATGATCCGATCGCCGGGGATGCGGCAGTTCTCGAAGTACAGCTCGGTGGTCGGCGAACCTTTGATCCCGAGCTTCTTTTCTTTGGGGCCGACGGCGAACCCCTCGTCGTCCTGGTGCACCATGAACGACGAGATGCCGTTGGCGCCCTTGTCCGGATCGGTTACCGCCATCACCGTGTACCAACTCGACTTTCCGCCGTTGGTAATCCAGCACTTGGCGCCGTTGAGAATCCAGTCGTCCCCGTCGGCCTTGGCCCGGGTCCGCATCGCCGCCGCGTCGCTGCCGGCTTCGCGCTCACTCAAAGCGTAGGAGGCCATCGCGGCGCCGTCGGCGATCGACGGCAGAACCTGCTTCTTCAACTCCTCGGAACCGCGCAGGATCAGGCCCATGGTGCCCAGCTTGTTGACCGCGGGAATCAACGAAGCGGATGCGTCGACGCGGGCGACTTCCTCGATGACGATGCACGCGGCCACCGAATCCGCACCCTGACCGCCGTACTCCTCGGGCACGTGGACCGCGTTGAAGCCGGAGGCATTCAGCGCGTCCAGGGCCTCCTGCGGGAAGCGGGAATTCTCGTCCACATCGGCCGCGTGCGGGGCGATCTCTTTTTCCGCCAACGCGCGGATCGCCGCCCGCAACTCCTGGTGCTCCTCGGGCAATTGGAACACATCAAATAACGGGTTTCCCGCCCATCCAGCCATCTCGGCCTCCTTGCTACTCGTCGGTAACCTTACCCTGACGCTCCTGCAGCGCCGCGTCCTTGGCCCGCACAGTTTCGGCCAACTGGTCCTGGAAAGCGACGATCCGCTTCCGTAGCTGCGGGTCCGACGATCCAAGAATGCGAACCGCCAGCAAGCCGGCGTTGCGGGCGCCGCCGATAGAGACCGTGGCCACCGGAACCCCCGCCGGCATCTGCACGATCGACAACAGCGAGTCGAGACCGTCCAACCGGGCCAGCGGCACCGGCACCCCGATCACCGGCAGCGGCGTCGCCGAGGCGACCATGCCGGGCAGGTGCGCGGCGCCACCGGCACCTGCGATGATCACCTCGATGCCGCGGTCGGCCGCCCCGCGCGCATAGTCGAACATCACTGCAGGGGTGCGATGCGCCGAGACCACCCGAACCTCGGTCGGGATGTCGAACTCGGCCAGCGCCTGGGCGGCATCCTGCATCACCGACCAGTCGCTGTCGCTGCCCATGATCACCGCGACCCGGGGATGACGGGTCATGTACGCCGCTCCTCCTCATCGCTTCGCTCTGCATCGTCGCCGGCGCGAATCATGGGCGCCGCTCCTCCTCATCGCTTCGCTCTGCATCGTCGCCGGCGCGAATCATGGGCGCCGCTCCTCCTCATCGCTTCGCTCTGCATCGTCGCCGGCGCGATGTGGATCCCATCCGTCCGTCCACTGCCCGTGTGACAACCAGTGTGCCGCCAGCTCAGCTCTTTCGCGCAGCTTCGCTGGGTTTTGCAGGTCTATGTCAGTGCCCAGAAAGTTGATGTGCCCGATTTTGCGACCAGGGCGCTCAGCCTTGCCGTAGAGGTGAACCCGCGCGTCGGGCATGCGCGCATACAGGTGGTGCAACCGCTCGTCCATCGTCATCGCCGGCTGCTGCGCGGCGCCCAGCACATTGGCCATCACCGTCACCGGCGCGATGGCGTCGGTATCGCCGAGCGGATAGTCCAGCACCGCCCGCAGATGTTGTTCGAATTGGCTGGTGCGCGCGCCGTCCATGGTCCAGTGTCCGGAGTTGTGCGGTCGCATCGCGAGTTCGTTGACCAGCAGTGCACCGCCAGTCGTCTCGAACAGCTCGACCGCGAGCACGCCGACGACACCGAGTTCGACCGCCAACCGCAACGCCAGCTGCTGCGCCGCGGCAGCCACATGGTCGGGCAGCGCCGGCGCGGGGGCGATCACCAGCACACAGATCCCGTCCCGCTGCACCGTCTCCACGACCGGCCACGCCGCGCCCTGACCGAACGGCGAGCGCGCCACCATCGCCGACAACTCGCGCCGCAGTTGCACTCGCTCCTCGATCAGCACCGGAACCCCGTCAGCCAAATATGCGCCGGCGATCTCGCGAGCGTGGGCCAGGTCGCGGGCCATCTGCACGCCCCGGCCGTCGTACCCCCCACGGACGGCTTTGACCACGATCGGGGCTTCTTTCGAACCACCGACACGCTGCGCGAAGGCGTCTATCTCGTCGAGGCCGGCAAGGCTGTCGATACCGGCGTAGCGAGGCACTGCGGCGCCCAGCGCCTCCAACCGCCGCCGCATGACGAGCTTGTTCTGGGCGTGCACCAAAGCTTGTGGCGGCGGTGCCACATTGACACCTTCGGCGACCAGCTTTTCCAGCAGCTCGGTTGGGACGTGTTCGTGGTCGAAAGTCAGCGCGTCGGCCCCCGCAGCGACCCTGCGTAGGTCTTCCAGATCGGTGTGCGAGCCGATCACAACATCGGGGGTGACCTGCGCGGCGGGTTCGTCATCAGCGGTGGCCAGCACCCGCAGGCTCTGCCCCAGCGCGATCGCGGCCTGGTGGGTCATCCGGGCAAGCTGACCACCGCCGACCATCGCGACAACAGGTGCAACCAGTGGGCTGCGGGTACTCGGCACGGCCACCATGTTGTCACGGTCACTCCCGGCGTGTTGAGCGGCCGTGACGCCCAATCGTTATGTACCATTTTGCGCCGAATTCGCGTCCGTCCGTACACTCACATGTTGTGTCCTTTGCCGATGCCACAATCGCACGCCTGCCCGGGGTCATTCAGCCCTATGCCGAACGCCACCACGAACTGATCAAATTCGCCATCGTCGGGGGCACCACATTTATTATCGACTCGGCTATTTTCTACACGCTGAAGCTGACAATTCTCGAGCCCAAGCCGGTAACGGCCAAGGTCATCGCCGGAATTGTCGCGGTCATCGCGTCCTACGTGTTGAACCGGGAATGGAGCTTCCGCAATCGCGGCGGGCGCGAGCGTCATCACGAGGCGCTGCTGTTTTTCGCGTTCAGCGGTGTCGGGGTGCTGCTGAGCATGGCACCTTTGTGGTTCTCCTGCTACATCCTGCAGCTGCGGGAGCCGACGGTGTCCCTGACCATGGAAAACATCGCCGACTTCATCTCGGCCTACATCATCGGCAACCTGCTGCAGATGGCGTTCCGCTTCTGGGCGTTCCGGCGTTGGGTGTTTCCCGAACAGTTCGTCCGCAACCCGGACATCGCGCTGGAATCCGCTCTTACTGCCGGCGGTATCGCCGAAGTCTTCGAGGACACCCTCGAGGGCGGCAATGTCACCCTGCTGCGCGCCTGGCGCAACCGGGCCCGCCGCGCGGATTTGGCTCGGGCACCTCAGCTGGGCGACTCCTCCGAGCCCAGGGTGTCGAAAACTTCGTGATACAACAGCGCGTGCACGTGGCGCAGGCGCGGAATGTCGTAGAACTCCAGCGGATCTTGTGACGCCGACTCGATAATCAGCGTCCCGGTGCGAAACAGCCGCTCCAGAACCCGGTCCCGGAACTCCACACTGTTGATCCGTGCCATCGGGATGTCGATCCCGGTGCGGGTCAGCACACCGTGCCGATACATCACCCGCCGATTGGTGACGACGAAATGTGTGGTCACCCAGCTCAGGAAGGGCCACAGGGTCAGCCAGCCGACGATCACCAGCCAGACCCCCCAGATGACCCCGTAGATCACGTTCTTGGCGACCTGCTCCCAATGCGTCGAGTTGACGTACCCGGAGCCGAACGTCGCCAGCCCGGTCGCCAGGATGAGAACCAGGGCGGGCCAGATCAAGCGCTTCCAGTGCGGATGGTTGTGCAGGATCACCTGCTCGCCCGCGGCCAGGGCATTATCCGGAAAGCTCATGTTCGCGACACTAGCCCTCATGAGCCGTTAGTAAGCCTGTTAGCCGTCGTTACCCGGGGAGCCCGGGCCCAGCCGAAACTAGCGCAAATGCACCACGTCACCGGCGGAAACCACGACGGTCTGGCCCTCAACTTCTAGGCACAGTCGGCCCTGGTCATCGATGCCGCTGGCGGTCCCGACGAGTTCTTTGCCGCCGGGGAG
>JBEKNM010000239.1:0-9801 GCA_049522835.1 Mycobacterium sp. | reverse complement strand
TCCACCACGCAGACCGGGGACTCCGTCACCGCGTGTCGCACATCGTGGACATCTTCCCGGGGGCTCGAGATAACCATCGAGCGAGTGAACAAACAGATCAAACGCCGCACCGACGTCGTCGGAGTTTTCCCCAACCCCGCCGCCCTCCCCCGATACGCACCGATAATCTGATCGGCGCTCAGCGGCACTCAGCCACTGGAACCCGTGCTGTTTTGCTCGCGCAGCGATGGTGGCGAGTAGCTTCTAGGCCGTGCCGAGGATAGACCCCCGAGCTCCGGCGGGGTGCACAGGAGACCGCCATCAACTGGAACAGTCACGCCTGTGATCCAACGCGCTTCGTCGCTCGCCAAAAATACGGCTGTCCAACCAACATCCCATGCGTCCCCGATAGAACCAAGGACATTTGTCGACCGAAAATACCGTTGCTGTTCGTCTGTACGATTCGCACGATCGCTGACCGCCGACGCCATTGGTGTGAGCAGCCGGCCAGGCACAATACAGTTTGCGCGTACTCCCTGACGTCCATGCTCGACCGCAAGACCGATCGTCAACGAGACGACGCCCCCTTTCGCCGCATCGTATGCGGCATAACCCCCAGACGGACGAAAAGCGCCTGTCGAACTGATATTGATTACTGATCCACCGCCCCGGGAAATCATCTCGGGAATCGCATGGCGGGACATGAGCATCATCGCCTTCAGGTTAACCTTCAGCAACTCGTCCCAATCTTCATCGGAAACGTCGATCGTAGGCCCATGACGCGTAATACCGAGATTGTTTACTAGCACATCAATACGGTCATAGTTCTCTACAGCCGTGCGGACCGCAGCCTCGCAGTCTCGTGAAGACGTCACATCGGCGGTCACCGCCACGCACTCACCACCAAGACCCACGATCGTCTGCCGAGTGTGATCCGCGCGATCTTCGGCGCGATCTGCGACCACGACCTTTGCGCCTTCCATCGCCATTAGCACTGAGATGGCCGCGCCGGTGCCCGTTCCCGAAAGATCTGACCCGGCTCCGGCAACCACTGCCACTTTCCCCTCGAGCCTCACCCTGTCGGACAATGCCATCTTCCTTCCATGTTTCACAGGTGTCGCACTGAGTGACTGAACGCCGTGATACCCGTACCGCAAAGCCGACCTTGAGGTCTAGTTCACTTGAGCGCGATTGGATTTACCGGCGACCCGACACCGCCCGTGACTCGCAACGGAGGCGCCACGATCAGGAACTCGTAGATACCGTCGAACGCGCAGTCAAGAGCAATCCCGTCCAAGTTCCAAAGCTCACCGAACATCATGCCCATGTCTCGTAGACAAATACAATGCATTGGCATTGGCAGCCCATCGACGGATGGCCGCAGGTCCTCAACCGCCATATTGTCTGCCGCGATAGCTGCGACATCGCGGTCGTGAAGCCAGGCCGCGCATCGCCAATCCAGCCCGGCCACCGCGACCGTAGGATCGCGCGTCTCAATGAATCGCGAATACCAGCCTGTGCGAACCATAACGATGTCGCCGGCGCCAACAACAACGCCCTGCGCAGCGGCGACTTGGTCAAGTTCGTCTCGACCTATGGTGCGATCGGGGTCTATATCGTTCGCGCTCCGGTGCCGAGCAACATCCAGGAGAACACCACGCGATGAGATACCCTTTACGTCCACCTTGTCGATACTGCAACGAGCGGCACCTTGGCTCGATACGGACACCGACGGGTAGCCGTTATACAGCAAGCCGTCATAGTATACGTGGGACAGAGCGTCCCACTGAGTCGCAGCTTGAAGAGGCATAATGATGCCGTCTTCATTAAAGCGGAAGCGACCAGAGTCAAATCTCGCGCCAATCGCCTGCGCAATTGGGTTATCCACCCAAGTACGCGCGTAATACGCCAGGTCACTACCATCTCCGCCGTCCACCACCATGTAATGAATCGGATTACCTCGAAAGCTCACAACGCCCTGAGGACCGTTGGAACCGAAATCGATTCCAAGCGGAAAGACGTCACCTCGCTTCACCAGCTGAGCAGAATCACGGACCGTAGCAGGAGTAATTAGATTCAGTGTTCCAAGCTCATCAGCTTCGCCCCACCTACCCCAGTTGCGGAGTTCTGCGGCTATGCGGTCGAACTCGCTCATTGAATTCAAGACATCACCAACCGTTGATCAAGGGGAGGTCAGGACCGACGATCCCGTTGAGCTACCTGTCAAGGTCGATCGCACAGGCCATTTCTACGACGGGTCACGACCCAAACGTTCGAGCGCTGCAGCACGTTCCGCCATAGCCTTACGACCTTCCGCCACTTCTTGGTGAGCGATGAGAGCCTCATCGGCCAGCACACCGCTCTTGCTTTGAGGAATCCCGCCGAATTCGTAGCTAGGATCAAAAGGCGGCGAGTCATCCACTCGTCGAGCCATCGCACGCTCGATCGCAGGTTCCAAGCGCCGGCCCTTAGCCTTGGTTGTCGCCTCATCCCGCTCTAGGAACTCGGGCAGCACCTTCTCGCCCACGAGCTGGAGAGACTCCATGGTCGCTTCGTGCTCGTGGGGACTAATGAGGCACATCAGCTCATCTACACCAGACTCCTCATACTTCTGGAACCACTCGCTCACAAATTCCGGAGTGCCAACGGCACCGCGACTTGGCCCGTAGGCCACCGATGGGTCCTTCTCAACCTCGGATAAGTATTGCTCCCATAGATTTCCTTGACCCGGCTTGTGCAAGCCAAAGGTGGAATTGTAGTAATACACGGCCGTGTAGCCGAAGAATCCTCCACTAACACCAAGTCTGGAGATCGCCTGCTCTTCCGTCGGCGCACACATTAGCGGCATGTCTCCCGCCAGTGCCAGCATGTTCGGATTTGCTGTGTAGCCCATTGGGACACAACGATCCTCAAAGATGCTGTAATACTCCCGGACACGCTCCGCCAGTGTGTCCGGCCCGACGAAGGAGAAGCTCAGAGCTCCCAGTCCACGCTCCGCAGCCATCTGAACAGTCGCATGTCGTGTACAGGCAACCCATACCGGCGGATGTGGCTTCTGGACCGGCTTCGGAATGACGTTCCGCGGTGGCATCGATACGTGTTTGCCTTCGAAGCCGGTAAACGGTGACTCGACCATACAGCGCAGTGCGACCCGAAGGCCTTCGTCCCATTGCTCTCGCTTCGCACCCGGATCCAACTGAAATCCCTCGAGTTCTCCGACTGTCGAGGACTCACCTGTGCCGAACTCCACCCGGCCGCCCGATATTATGTCCAACGTCGAGATTCGCTCCGCCACGCGAGCAGGATGGTTGACCGCCGGCGGCGTGTGCATGATTCCATGACCCAGGCGTAGCTCCTTTGTCCGCTGGCTTACAGCGCCGAGGAAAACCTCCGGTGCCGACGCATGGCTGTATTCCTCGAGAAAGTGGTGTTCCGTCACCCAAACAGCATGGAAGCCCAATTGGTCGGCCAATTCAGCCAAGTCAAGACTCTGCTCAAACATGCGGCGTTCCGCACCTTCGTCCCACGGTTTAGGGAGCGGCAGCTCGAGAAACAACGAAACCTTCATTTATACTCCTCTATCGAATCATCAATTGCATGTAGGCCAAGCAGCTCGGGGTCGGCAAACTTCCCTATCGAACAAAATTTGCGTGTCCTGACCGCGTGGTCCAAACTTCGACGCTCGGGGCGTCCACGACCGGCTGCCGAAATCAAACGGCTCAACGCGAACCGCACCATCGGAGCCATCTTGCAGACCGGCGCCGAAGTCAATTCGCCGACGTCGCATTCTCAAACTCCCCGCTAGTCGCCACGTCTTCTCGACCATTCGACGGACCCATGTACGGTCCTTCGAACTCCTCGTGCGCCCGCGGCGCTCACTAAGTGACACATTATTGCTCCATATAATCGTTCCATCGGCACCCGAGTTGTCCTGCCTGACACAGCGCGATCCAACCTGCCCTGCATCGTGACGGGACGGTTATTCGAGGACAAGCGGATCCAGACGCAGCACCTTACGGACCATGTAGGTATACATATGCGGGATCCCGGTGCCTCTCACTTCGTTCAGTTCCGCGAGATCTCGCGCAAATCTCTCGGGCATTGGTCGACCACCGCCAGCCACTTGAACCTGCCACGCAAGGCGGCAGCGATGCTCCAGCGAGATGGCACGATGGTGTGCTAACTGAATGCTTCGTCCAACGACAAATACCCCATGATTACCCAGAAATGTCATGTCGTTGTCGGCTAACGCTTCGACGTTCATCTCTGCGGAGGCCATGTCATTTACGGCCCCTACATATTCGTCGAAAAACCCTATATGGTTTTCACGTATAGCCGACGACATCTGATCGTAGGCGGGAGGAACACGTCCTATCGCCGCCCAAACAGTCCCCCAACGAGAGTGATTGTGAATACCGACATTGATGTCAGGACGAGCGCGATGCAGCGCCAGATGCAGCGATATTGCGGGAGTCACAGACCTACAGCCGTCAAGTACGTTGCCGCCGAGATCCAAATGCACCATGTCGCTGGCTCTGACTTCGTCCCAGCCGATCTCGAACGGCGTCACGATCAATGTGTCGTCAGCATGCCGATAGCTGATGTGTCCAAGGTTGTGGTCATCATACCCATGCATAAATAAGGATCTGGCTAATACAGCCAACTCCTGCGATGGTGAGAGATCCGGTAGCTCGGTTCTCGTCGCAGTCATTGTGCGAAGACTTTCCGTCACGAGACAGCCAGCTGTTTGAGCCGGTCAGCAATACGCGCGATTTCGGGCAACGACAGCGAATACACCGCGGCCGCGTTCTCGTAGGCGAGCATCTTTACGTCCCCCTCGGGAATATGCCCGAGCTCCGACTGAATTACTTCTTGGGTCTGCGGCCACGATGAGTCAGGATGCGGATAATCGACCTCTAGCATGATCCGGTCTATTCCCACCTGATGCCGCGCGTCAATGCCACTCGGATCTTCAATTGACGTGAACCAAAAGGCTCGCTTAAACACCTCTTCGGGTGTCTCGCCTTCGAGGGTCCATGTGCTCTCGCTAGTATGTGCCATACGTAAGTTGCGGCGCAACCGCTCATGGATCATCGGTACCCAGGAGATACCGCTCTCAGACAAAACTATCTTCAGTCCAGGAAACCGAATCGGGATCCTCGCGTACAACCAATCTACACTCGCAACAATCGCGTTCACCGGAAAGAGTGCAAGCGTCACATCAGTAGGCGCGCCTGTAGAACCGGTATTCATTTGAGATGACGAGCCTATGTGCAGATTAACAACTGTACCCGTCTCTTCACAGGCGGAGAAGAACGGATCCCAGAAGTTGGTGTAGATAGAAGGAAAACCCAACGCTTCAGGATTTTCCGAAAAGGTGACCGCGCGGAATCCTCGCGCTGCATTCCTGCGAATCTCGGCTGCCGCGATTGCTGGGTCGGGAAACCACGGGACTTGCTGAGCGATAAAACGGCTGGGGTCAGTTCCGACCCATTCTTCTATCGTCCAATCATTGTACGCCCGCATCGCGGCAAGTCCGAGCTCGGGGTCTTTCATTCGGAAGAATCTTTGACCTGCGAATCCGAACGGCGCTGATGGGAAGCAGAGCGACATAACAACCCCGGCGACGTCCATGTCCTTCAGTCGCGCCACCGGGTCGTAGGAGCCGGCGCGCATCTCGTCAAACCGCAGTGGCTCCATCGTCCATTCCTCACGCGGACGGCCGACCGCAGAAATTGGACCTCTGAGAACCTCGAGACTGTCCTCGAACTGCCACGCCTCGACCCCGTCGCTCGTCTCGACTACGCGCGGGATCCGGTCGCGAAACTGCGCCGACATCCGTGATTGGAACAGATCGCCAGGCTCGACATAGTGATCGTCTACGGACACGATCGGTACGTGTAGGCGCGCGGGCAGAGGCTCAGGAAGGAGGGTCGCATCGCGTCGGCGAGCTGCCGACTTTCGCACTGTCAATGTTTCGGGATTTATATAGGTCGTCAAGTGATATCTCCCGTCAACTGTATGTATAGCGACGAACCGGTCAACACAGGTCGTCTTCATGTTTGGCCGCTTGGCGCAAGGCGCTAGCACCGTAGATGTTACATGAATGAATGTCCGTTCGCAACGAATCGTGCGCGTCCTCCGTATGAATAGAGCCATTTCCGGTCTCGTCACCCTGGGTTGGATGCGAGCCTGCCGACTCAAGTGGCATGGCTCGGCTTACGCGACGAAGGCATTCGGCGACATACGAGATTGCCGACGCCCATGCAGCATCGCCCTCACCCTGGGGCTGCCTGCGTAGCTCATGATTCGCGGCCGCGAGTTCAACACGATCGCGCCTATCTCCACTTCTCGTGGCGAGACGCTGCCGCAGCACGACAGGTATCTGTGGCTTGCGTCGGGTCGTCATCGTTGCCGCATATAACGGTGCGCCTTTCGAACTCGTGAGATGCCGCAAGACGGGGTCAAGTCCACGGGCGTGGTGTACGAGGTCGTCGTGCGATTCTTCGACTTCGTGGTTCAGGCGGTTAGTGCCGCCCGGGTAGCCTCCTGTTCTGTCGCGGGGTCGTGGTCGGCTCGGGATTAGCTGAGGACGTCGAGTCCGAGGTAGCGGCGTGATTCGGCCCACTCGTCGTGTTGTTCGGCCAGGACCGCGCCGACGAGGCGGATCAGGGCGCCGACGACGTCGGTGCGGCGTTTGATCTGTTTGTTCACTCGCTCGATGGTTATCTCGAGCCCCCGGGAAGATGTCCACGATGTGCGACACGCGGTGACGGAGTCCCCGGTCTGCGTGGTGGACGTGGTTATCTGCAGTCGTCCAGGATGCAGAGCCTCCGGAGGGACGATGCTTGTTGCGCGGGTCATTTCACCGATCTCGTCGCGTGAGTCGTGGACCGTCCTCGGCGATGACAACACTTTGGTCGCCCCGATCGAGCGGTGCCTGGCGTACCTGACCGACATCGAAACGCTCACCCAACACGGTCAAGGCGTATGCGCACGATCTGAAGGACTGGCTCGCCTTTCTCGCCGATCGTGGCCTCGACTGGCGAGCGGTGCGGCTCGACGATGTGGGTGAGTTCGTCGCGTGGCTGCGGTTGCCGCTGCCGGCGCCGGATCGACGGGTCGCGGTGCTGCCGTCTGTGGAGCATCATCGCACCGAGTCGACGGTGAACCGGAAGTTGTCGGCGGTGGGCGCGTTCTACACGCATGCTGCCCGCGACGGTGTCGATGTCGGGGAGTTGCTCGTGACGTGGCAGCGAGGCGGCTCGCGCGGTGGGTGGAGGCCGTTCCTGCACCACATCAGCAAGAGCGGACCTCGGCCGCGCCGGACGATCGGGTTGAAAAAGCCGAACAAACGGCCCCGAGTGCTGTCTCCCACCGAGGTGCAGGCCATCCTAGATGCGTGCGACCGGTTGCTGTTCGCCGCGCTGTATGACACCGGCATGCGAATCGGTGAGGCACTCGGGTTGCGGCACAACGATAACGCCGCCGCCGAACGTGAGGTGACGGTGCGGCGGCGGGACGACGACAACGGTGCCCGCGCCAAGTCGGCGACGTCACGCACGATCCCGGTCAGCGCCGAGCTGATCCGGTTGTATGCCGACTATCTGCACGACGAGTACGGCGATCTGGATAGCGACTACGTGTTCGTCAACCTGCGGGGGCACCCGTGCGGACATCGTCAAGTTATTTGAGAATGATTGCGGCGCAGTCGATGTAAGTGTACCCGGTGGCGGAAGGTAGTGACTGACTGCGTTTTTCACGCCGCTGCGGCGGCTATGGTTTCGTCCCAGACCGCGAAGCGGTCGACTATCGCGGTTCGCCATTGGGGTGCACTCATCAGATGACGACGGGGCCGAAAGTGGCCTCGGATATGGAAGTTCATTGCACCAACTCCTTCGCCCATCAGTTGAGCTCAATTCGTCATTTGGGTTCGAGCACGACCTTGCCGAGCACCCCCCCGCTGGCTAGGCTCTCCAACGCAGCGCGGCCCTCCGAAAGCGGATAGCGCACCGGCGGAGGGGGTTTCAGTCCGGCGGCCACCAGCGTGGCGATTCCTGCGCCAACGTCCGCGCGTATGCCTGGGTTGCGGTGTACGAATTCACCCCACCCCACCCCGAAGACCCCGACGTTGCGCAGCACCAAACGGCTTGGGCTAATCGTTGGTATGCCGCCGGCAGCGAACCCGATCACCAGTAGCCGACCTCCTTCGGCTAGTGTGCGCACAGCATCGTCGAAGGCCGGGCCGCCGACGGGGTCAACCACGACGTCGACCCCCTTGCCGTCAGTTTGCTCTCGCACCGCCTCTCCCCAGCCCTCAGTCAACGGCAACACCACATCCGCGCCCACCGACGAGACGAAATCGGTCGCACCCTCGCGGTGTACCAGCGCGATCACACGGGCGCCGAGAGCCTTGGCGACCTGGATGGCTGCAGTCCCCACACCGCCGGCCGACCCCAGTACCAGCGCCGTTTCCCACGGCCGCAGCGCCGCCCGCCGAACCAGCGCGAAATACATCGCGTAGTAATTGACCAACAGTGACACCGCTTCGGCGTCGTTGAGACCCTCGGGACTGCGCACGACGTTCGACGGCGGCACCGCTACTTGCTGCGCGTAACCGCCGAGACCTCCGAACGCCGACACTCGCTCCCCCATCGCGAAGCCGGAACCTGGGGGTGCATAGTGCACGACACCCGCGGTCTCCATGCCAGGAACAAACGGCGGCGGCACCTTCATCTGGTACTTCCCACTCATTAATAGCAGGTCGGGAAAGCACACACCGGCAGCACGGACGTCGACGACCACCAACTCGCCACCGGTGGCGAGATCGGGAACCTCGGTGAACACCAGTCCCGACGGTCCGGACAGTTTTTGGACCACAACAGCTTTCATGCGGCAGCGCTACCCGGGCAAACTAAAGGTGGCGGGCTTCGCGTCAATTAGGTTGGTGATCTCGGGCCAGCGCGCCGCAACATCGTCGACCGACGGCTGGCTCTCGAACTTGGTACCGTCGTTCAAGAACAACGCCACCCGCTGCACCGAACCGCCACTAACGACGAACACCGAGGCGGTGTCTGGCACTTCCTCGGCGCACAGGTAGGCGACCACGGGTCCTTCGCAACAGCCTCGCCGTTGTCGCGGTGAACGTCACCGATAACGACATTCGCACCGTCCTGGGCCGTTCGGAGCGCGTACTCACGCCCGATCCCTCGACCGGCCTCCGTGACGATGACGGTCTTGCCCTCCAGTCGGGTCACGACGAAACCTTGTCGTAGACGCTCCCGGGCGGCGTAAGCCAGTCACCACGAGGGGCGGAAGGCCACAGCTCCATGCTTTGTCCTCATCGACATGCCGCGGCAATATCCCGCGGCGCCCGACGGTCATGACCGCTTTTCACCCAGGACTCGATGCCAGCAGCCTGACCAAAGACCCGGTCGCAACCTTATCTGTATGAACGTATGTTTACCACAAGTGCCAGATGCTCGACAACCTCCCATTACGTCCCTTCGTTCCGACCTCAGATACAGGCGTCCGCCGAGCGTCCGCGGGGTCGTCAGACCAGGTGGGGAATCATCGCGGTCGTCAAGCCGTCAGTGCCGTCCGGAACGCGGCCAGGACCTCGCGATGCACCTCGGGAGGGGTATCAGGGCCCAGGTTCAGCGATAGGCGGGTCGCTCCTCCCTCGTAGCGGCGCACCAGTTCGGCTCCGACTTCACTCGGCGAGCCGACGACGGCCAAGATGTCGACCAGCTCGCCTGGAAGACTTTTGGCCATTTCGTCCCAGGCGCCCTGCCGTGACATGGCCCGCTGCTGTTCATGGAT
>JBEKNM010000238.1:0-6824 GCA_049522835.1 Mycobacterium sp. | reverse complement strand
GGCTTGCGGGCGGGTGCGCTGCGCCCGGCGTTCGACGTAGACCTCGGAGTCGATCTGCACAGGGTCGATGAGCTGGCCGCCAACGCCGAGATGTGGACCCACTATGTGGGCTGGTGGGTCTTCGACATGACCGTGCTTGTCATCTTTGGCGCGATGTGGGCCGGCTTCGCGCGGTACCGGCTGCGGACCACGCCGGAATGTCACATAACCGTTCCCACGAGCAAACCCAGCAGGTAGGTAGCACCCACGGCGATGGCGCCAAAGATCAATTGCCGGGACGCGGCCCACAATACCGGCTTGCGGGTGAACCGGGCGGTCAGCGCACCCGCGATCAGCAGCCCGGCCGCACCGCATGCCAGACCCGCCGGCAATGAGCCATACCCGAGAAGGTAAGGGATCAGCGGAATTACCGCACCGATGGCGAACATCACAAAGGACGCGCTTGCGGCCAGCCGGGCCGAAGGCTTCTCGGCGGGATCCAAGCCGATCTCCCGGCTGAGATGGAAGCTGATTGCCCGGCTCTCGTCGCGATGGATCTCGTCGGTAGCGGTCTGTGCGGTTTGCTCGGTCATGCCCAAGCTGACGAGCATGCTGACGAGTTCGGCCTGCTCGGCTTGCGGGCGGGTGCGCTGCGCCCGGCGTTCGACGTAGACCTCGGAGTCGATCTGCTCGTTGGCCGTGGTCACCGACGTGTATTCGCCCAGTGCCATGGAGAACGCTCCGGCCAGCAGGCCGGCGATGCCGCTGACTGTGACGGCGTGGGCGTCGCCGGCGGCCGCCACACCCGCGATCAGGGCGGTGTTGCTGACCAGGCCGTCCATGGCGCCGAAGGTGGCTGCGCGTAACCAGCCTCCGCTGATATTGGGATGGGTGTGCCCGACGCCGTACGCCGGGTCCTGCGACGGGGTGTCTGGCTGGGCCATGACGCCCATCTAAGCGGCGATCCGCGCCGCAGCGCTAGATATATCGCCGGACGCGGCCGCAGTGCTCGGCGTATTCCCGGCCGTACCGCTGCCGCATGAATTCTTCTTCCCGTAAGACCTGGCGGTGGAACAACAAGGTGGCGCCCGCCAGGTAGAAGAGCGGGATCCAGTTGGGAAAGACGAGGAGCTGACCGGCCAGGAACAGGAAAAAGCCGACGTAGATCGGGTTGCGGCTGAGCGCGAATATGCCCGTCGTCACCAGCCGACCGGGGCGCTCGACGTCGATGCCGACCCGGAAGCTTTTGCCGAATGCCACCAGGCTGAGAACCAGGATCAGCACACCGCCCAGGCACAGTCCCACTCCCAGCCAGGCGACAGCGGTCGATTGGAAGAACCTCTGGCTGCTGGCCAGGGGCCAACCGAAGGCGGCGGCAAACACCGTATAGAAGTAGAACAGAGCCACCGGCGGTATCAGGAAGTCCGTCTTGTCGAGCTTCCCGAAATGCATTGCCTGAGTACCGGTTCTGCGCAGCAGCAGGACTCTGCCGAACACCGTGCCGATCAGGAGCACGATCATGAGTGCAGCCAGATATTGCGGCATTGTCCGATCATGGCACCGCCACCACCGATTGACATCGCATTGTTGTTCCCGCGGCGCGAGCGGCGGGTTACCGTCGGTTATGGCGCCAGACACGAAAAGTACTGCCGAATATCTGCGCGACGCGCTGGACGGGCGTTGGCGCGACGTGAAGAACCAGACGCGCGAATGGCTGTCCCGTGAACAGTTCCGCCCGCACTACACGCCGAACACGGTCCTGGCCCGCGCCAAGGTGGCCGAACAGATGAATCTCATCGCCGCCGCAGGCATCTCCGATGAAGGATTCCGGAAGGAACACGGCGGCACCGGCGATGTAGGGGCGGCGATCACGATGATCGAGATGCTCGCGATGTCGGATCTGTCCCTGATGGTCAAGGCCGGAGTGCAGTGGGGCCTGTTCGGCGGTGCCGTGGAGAACTTGGGCACCGAACGCCACCACGAGCCGTATGTGAAGAAGATCATCAACCTCGAGTTGCTCGGCTGTTTCGCGATGACCGAGACAGGACACGGCAGCGACGTGCAGGCGCTGGAGACGACCGCGACCTACGATGCCGAGACCGAAGAATTCGTCATCCACTCCACCACCCCGACGGCCCGGAAGGATTACATCGGCGGGGCCGCCGAGACCGCGACCGTCGCAGCGGTTTTCGCGCAGCTCATCACCACCGAGGACGGCAAGCCGGTCAACCACGGCGTGCACTGCGTATTGGTGCCGATCCGCGACGCCGACGGTATCGATCTTCCTGGCGTGACGACGTCGGACTGCCACTACAAGGGCGGCCTGCCCGGCGTCGATAACGGCCGCATCGTGTTCGACCATGTCCGCGTTCCGCGGGTGAACCTGCTGAACAAGTATGGCGACGTCGCGCCGGACGGCACCTACAGCTCGCCGATCGACAGCCCGGGCCGCCGGTTCTTCACGATGATCGGCACCCTGATCCGTGGCCGGGTGACGGTAGGTGGCAGCGCCGGCAACGCCGCTCGCCTAGCACTTGATATCGCCACCCGATATGCGTTGCAACGCAGGCAATTCAGCGCACCCGACGACGAGGGTGAAGTGCTGATCATGGACTACCTGGTGCACCAGCGGCGGCTGTTTCCGCTGATAGCGCGCTCATATGCGCTGCAATTCGCGCAGAACGAGCTGGTCTCCAAGTGTCACGACCTGCAAACCTCGGAAGTCGCGGATGCCGAGGAGCAGCGTGAGCTGGAATCGCGCGCTGCCGGCTTGAAGGCAGCCAACACCTGGCACGCGAGCCGGGCCATTCAGGAGGCCCGCGAGGCATGCGGCGGGGCGGGCTACATGGCCGAGAACCGGCTGATCGCACTGCGGGCCGACAACGACGTGTTCACAACCTTCGAGGGCGACAACCATGTGCTGACCCAGCTGGTGGCCAAGGAGTTGCTCACCGCCTACGCCGACGACATCCGCAGCATGAGCCCCGTCGAATGGGTGCGCTTCGCCGCCAACGCCGTCGGTGACCGGGTGATGAAACGCACTGCGGCCGAAGCGATTATGCAGAGGATTATCGACGCCCGCCAAGACAGCGAAGAAGAGGGCAGCCTGTTCAACCGTGGCACCCAGGTGACCATGTTCGAGGAGCGTGAGGATTATCTGCTGTCTTCAGTCGCGCGGCGGCTGCAGGGCAAATCAAAAGAAATGTCGGCGTTCGACGCATTCAACGCCGTGCAAGACCATGTAATGCACGCTGCGACCGCGCACATCGACCGAATAGTGCTGGAAGCATTCGTCGCCGGGATCGACTCGTGCGAAAACGAGGAGGCCCGCAGCCTGCTGGAGATCGTCTGCGACCTGTATGCGTTGTCGGTGATCGAGGACGACAAGGCCTGGTACATCGAGCATGGATACCTATCCACCGTTCGAGCCAAGGCAGTCACGCGGGGTATCAACGATCGATGCCGCGCGCTGCGCCCGCACGCAAAGACCCTCGTTGACGGTTTCGGCATCCCGGAGCCGTTGCGTTATGCCGAGATGCTGCACCCCGAGCATCTCTCGGGCTAGGAGCCTGGGTCAGTAATAGGTTCGGCGGGTCTACCTGTGCTGGGGAGCGTGGTCGGTTTTGATTCTGCGGTCAGGGCGACGTCCGTCGGCGTGTCGCCGCCCTGGACGCAGACTCAATGTGTGGATGCACACTTGGGTGGACAAGCCACCCGTGGAGGCCTGGGCGGGTCAGCTGATTGCCAGGCCAGGCAGTCCGCTCACGCCGATGTGGCCGTGGAGTTTTCGCAGGTTGTGGCAGGCGGCGAGCAGCTGCCATTCACCGCGGGCCTGCTCGAGTCCGCGCAGGAGTAGGTGTTTGGCGTTTTGCAGGGTGTGCATCTGGCCGAAGACCGGTTCGACGATCGCCTTACGGCGGGCATAAACCGCCTGGCCTTTGTTGGTGGTCAGTTTGCGGGCCATCCGCTGCTTGCTCGTAGCCGAACTGGGGATTCGACCCCGTGGGGCCACCGGCGGTGGATCACCGCGTCGCTGGCGTCCAGTGGCCACATAGAACTCGGTGCCACAGGTGTTGGTGAACCGCGCGGCGGCATCGAGGTTGTCAGCTGAGCAGTAGCCGGCATCTGCGAGTAACCGGCCAGGGGCGTGTCCGGCGTTGGTGACAGTCTTCTGGGTCATCGGGATCAGGTTGCCCACATCGGCGGCGTTGGCGTTGACCTCGGTGGCCACGATCACCTGGTGGTCGGCGTCAACGACGGCTTGGGCGTTGTAGCACTGATGGAAAGCGCCGTCACTGGTGAGCATGATCTTGGAGTCCGGGTCGGTGAAGTTGCGCTGGGCCTTGGGTTTCGGGACTGCACCATCGGCTGCTGCCTGGCCCTTGGCCGCGGCAGCCTGGGCGTCATCACCACGGTCGCGTGCGGCGGTCTCGGCGTGTTCGGCGGCCCGGGCGCGGGCTTCGTCTTCCAGGGCGGCCTTGGCTTGGCGGATTTTGGCCAGCCGGGTTTCGCGGCGCCGTAGCTCTTCGGGTAGCTCGTCGCCGCGGCGGTCCTTGCCGAATTTCTTGTCTTCGGCCTTGTCGATGCGTTCGGCGTCGGCCAACAACGCTGAGACGTCGTCGGCGAGGACTTTTTCCTTCTCGCTCATCCGGGCATAGCTCATGGCTTTGCGCCTGGAGGCATTGGCCCGCACCTTGGTGCCGTCGAGTGCGACCTGGCCCAAGCTGACCATGCCGGCGGCCTGACACAATGCCAAGGCCTGCACGAATAGGTGCCCTAATGCCGATAGGTGGCGTTTGCGGAACCGGGCGATCGCGCGATAATCCGGGGCCACACCCGCGGCCAGCCACCGAAACGCCACCACATCGACACAGGCCGCTTCCAGCTTGCGTGACGAGCGGATCCCGGTGGTGTAGCCGTACAGCAAGATGCGCACCATCAGCCGTGGGTCATAGGGCGGCCCGCCGCGGCCCTCGGTGTAGACCACTTGGATGCGCGACAAGTCCAGGTGTTCGTCAACCAGGTCGGCGATGAACCGGGCCAGGTGCTCGGCCGGCAGCCAGTCGTCCAGCGACGGCGGCAACAACAACCCCTGATCCGGATCGAACGGACGGAAGGTCTTGTCCACCGGTGGTTTCGGCGCCGCAGAATGCGTATCTACCCGCAGCGCGGGATCTACCTCGAACAACCCACCATCATCGAGATCATCAGCCACACCCCATCATCTCGTGTATCCGGCATCCAGCAAGATACCCCGGACGGCGTGTTACTGACCCAGGCTCCTAGCCGGGGGTGTTCCGCCTGGGACCGCAACGTCTGCCACACGTATTACTGGGTCAAGAGCGGGCAGGGCAATGTTCCTATTCGTGGCATCAACGGCCTAATACCTAGCAATCTCTGGGACAGAGATATCCACCGCCCGACTCGAAACCTCCCTGCGGTACCGACATGTGGACCGGCAGGCCCGGTGCTTGCTAGGGGTTGCCTAGCGCGATCAGCCTCCGCCACCAATAGCCGGGGGTGTTTTCGTCTCACAGGTCGCCTCCCAGATCGACTCTGGAACACGTGCACGATCGGGGAGGCGCATGACGATCCGCCAGGCACCCCGGATACCCGGGGGCATACTCTGCGGTCGCTTGTGGCCAGGCGTTCGCCGGCGCGCTTCTTGAGCTCGGCCAGCGGCGCGCCGGTCAGTCCTTGGCATCGGCCCAGGCCGAGCCGACCGGACCTAGCTACGCGGTAACCAAGCTGTTCATGGAGAGCGGTGTCCCGAAGTAACCAGCTTGGGGATCGACGACGACAGTCTTGACTTCGCCTTTCCGGGCTAAAACCTCGCGGGCCATCTGTTCAAACGAGATCTTCTGAGGCCCTCCGATGTTCTCTATGCCACGCAGCGGTTCGCCTTCTGCCACCCGGGCGACCTCGGCTGCGAGGTCCTCCGCGGCGATGGGCTGGATCAGCGCGTCTGGTACGCGCACCTCCTCGCCGACCGTCATCGACGCTGTGATCGCGTCGGCGAACTCGGCGAACTGGGTGGCGCGCACGATCGAGTAGGGAATCTCCGATTCTTCGATGAGCTTCTCCTGGGCGACCTTCGCACGCAGGTATCCGCTTTCGGGTAGTTGGTCGGAACCAACGATCGACACCGCGACGTAGTGCTTAACGCCTGCGGCGTTCGCGGCCGCCTCCAAGTTTGTGGTCGACTTGGTGAAGAACTCCATCGCCGGATCGTCGTCGAATGAGGGTGAGTTGGATACGTCAACAACCACATCGGCACCGGTTAGAGCCTCGGCGAGGCCTTCTCCGGTAAGTGTGTTGACGCCAGTTCCAGGTGAGGCTGCCACCGCCTCGGCGCCGTGGTCCCTGAGTCTGTCAACCACTTTTGACCCAAGGATCCCTGTGCCGCCAATCACGACGATCTTCATGGCTTCCCTTTCAGAATCTGCATGGTTGGAGGCCGCCCCGTTCACAAGTGAAGACCTGCGTGCAGGTCCCCAGATTTACTTGTTGATCCGCAATGTTCGCTTAGAACCAAGTCAACGCCGTCAGTACTGGGTTCCACAGTGAAATTTGCCAGCAAACATCTTAGTTACTAGGAACTGTTGCGTACAACGTGTATCGGAGTGCAAACAAAATTTGGACTTCCGCTGGAGTACGTGCAGAGTGCGCGTGTCGTAGAGCGCCAGCGACGCCGCACCCAACCCGGCACGGGCAGCGCATGCCGCCGATAAGGCTTGGCGGAAACCGTGTTCGGTAAAGAACGGTGAGTGGCGTGCGACAGCGCGGTCTCTTCTGGTCCGGCGTCGGTGACTCGGGAGAGTCGGATGACGATCAAGGCGCCGATG
>JBEKNM010000237.1:0-6824 GCA_049522835.1 Mycobacterium sp. | reverse complement strand
CGACTGCCTGCTTGGCGTAGTGGGTTTGGTCGGTCGCAGACGTCTGCGTGGTGGCTCCGTTGAACGACGCCAGGTCGGGGTCGTCGTACACCTCGGGCAACCCGATGTCCGCCCAGTTGTTGCAGACCGGGAGATCGACCGAGTATCCCTGGTACGGCTGGGTGAACACCGACTCCCACCCCATCGGTCCGCCGATGATATTCCCGACCGACCCCTTGCCGAGCACCACGTAGGACACCACCCCCGGATCCGACGGATGGGCTTGTGCAATAGGGATTGCGACCGGGACGCCAGAGCCTATCCCGAGACCCAGACTGACGCTTACCGCCGCAGCGGAGATCCGGATGCTCGATCCAACCGTCATGAATCCCGATCATGCCAGGGCGGCGGTCTGCAGCGAACGCCGAGTGGTTGCGCTGAATTCGGCGGCAACACCGCCCAACAACTCGACGCTGGACGACCTTTACTGGCCCAGGTTGGCCCGGACGCCCTCCTCGACCTTCTTGCCCAGATCGGCGTCGACGTTGCGCCAATACTCGAACACCCGCGACAGCACCGGCTCTTGGACGCCCTTGGAGACGTGCCCAATGATGTTGTGCACCAGGCGGTCCCGCGCGGCATCGTCGAGAACTTCACGGACCATGGTGCCGGCCTGGCCCCAGTCGTCATCCTCGGCGTGCAACGTGTACGCAGAGCGGATCATCTGCCCGTCAGCGTGCCAGCGCACCTCGGCGGCGCGCGCCGGGTCGGCCTGCGGACCGCCGTAGGAGTTAGGTGCGTAGACCGGATCCGATGCGTTCTTCATGCGCATCGCCCCGTCTTTGGAATAGCTGTTCACCTCGACCTTCGGTGAGTTGACCGGGATCTGCCGGTAGTTGGTTCCCAGCCTTGCGCGATGTGCGTCGGCGTAGGAAAAGCCGCGAGCGAGCAACATCTTGTCCGGGCTCAACCCGGTACCGGGCACGATGTTGTTCGGCTCGAAGGCGGCTTGCTCGATCTCGGTGTGGTAGTCGGTGACGTTGCGGTCCAGCGTCAGCCTGCCGACGTCGATCAACGGATAGTCGCTGTGCGGCCACACCTTCGTCAGGTCGAAGGGGTTGAACCGGTAGTTCTTGGCCTCGTCGAACGGCATGATCTGCATCTTGAGCGTCCAGCTCGGATGATCACCGCGCTCAATCGCCTCGTAGAGGTCGCGCTGGTGGTAGTCGCCGTCTTCGCCGGCCAACCGGTCGGCTTCCTCTTGGGTCAAGAACTCGATGCCCTGATCGCTGATGAAGTGGTACTTCACCCAGAAGATCTCGCCGGCGGCGTTGATCCAGCTGTAGGTGTGACTGCTGTAGCCGTTCATGTGCCGCCAGTTCTTGGGGATACCGCGATCGCCCATCAGCCAGGTCACCTGATGCGCCGACTCTGGCGAGAGACTCCAGAAGTCCCACTGCATGTTGTTGTCGCGCAAGTTAGTTGCGGCCATGCGCTTCTGGGACCGGATGAAGTGCTGGAACTTCAGCGGGTCGCGCATGAAGAAGACCGGCGTGTTGTTTCCGACCAGGTCGAAGTTGCCCTCGGTCGTGTAGAACTTCAGCGCGAACCCACGCGGATCCCGCCAGGTGTCTGGGCTGCCGCGTTCGCCGGCGACGGTGGAGAACCTGATCAGCGTGTCGGTTTTGGTGCCGGGCGCAAACACCGCGGCTCTCGTGTATTTGCTGACGTCGTTGGTCACTTCGAAGTGACCGAACGCACCGCCGCCCTTGGCGTGCGGTTGCCGTTCCGGGATGCGTTCCCGGTTGAACTGGGCCATCTGCTCGATCAGGTAGTGGTCCTGCAGCAGGATCGGGCCGTCGGGGCCGACCGTCAACGACTCGTCGTCGCTGGGTGCCGGGATGCCGGCGTCGGTTGTGGTGTAGCGCTCCGTCATTTCGCTATCTCCTCGTTAACTGGGCTCTTTTCTGCAGACGGGTACCCCGGCATGTAGATCGCGAACCTGAATCGGCATCAAGCACTTTGGGCGTGATGCCGCACGGCCCGGCGCCCTCTGCAGGGCGCGAGCCCGGTGGTCACGTGACACCAAGGGCACGCAACTCAGTATGCGCCTCTTCTGGAACGAGTCAAGAAAATGGTAAGGCGAGGTTGAATACCGCTAAGGGCGCGGCGCCGGAGTGCTGGTCGTCGGCGACTGAGCTGGGCCAGCCGGACCACCCGGGCCGAACGAGCCGCCGGGGAACGGGGGTGGAGCCATCCCCGGGCCACCCGTTCCGCCAAACTGCCACGGTCCGCCCCCGGGTCCGCCAAACTGCCACGGTCCGTTCCCCTGTCCGGGGCCCCCGGGTTTGAACATCATGCCGTGGTGGTGGTGATGGTGATGGTGACAAGTCCCAAAGACCAAGGCCCCCGCAAAGAACACGACAGACAGGATGAAGACGATCCCGGCAACGATGACGACCCACGCCGCGGCCAGATAGACCCTGGGCGGTTTAACTCGCTCTGCCGGCGGCGGGGCGGCGGCGACGGAAGTCGGCTGGGTTGAAGCTTCAGGTGTTTCGCTCATGCCTTGAATACTGCACGGACCCGCAATCGTCGCAACAACTTTCCGGTTACAAACTTGCTGTGAATCGGCAGTGGCGCGTTCAGCTGGCACCGAATGACGTGTAGCCCGGCGCTCGGGATAGCGCCGGGCTACTAGCGGTGTGTTAGCCGCCCGCCAGGGTCCTCCTAGCACCCCGTGAGCACGTTGACTGTTCGGGATTCTCCGCCCGGCCTGTTAAGGCGACGTTGTCACAGACGGAAGGACCGACGACGGAATCTGCCCGGGGCCGGCGCTCGGATGCAGCGACGACGGAGCACCCTGCGGGGTTACCGCAGGTCCGCCGCCACCCGGGCCGCCGGGGCCACCCGGGCCGTGCGGATGCATCATCATCCCGTGGTGGTGGTGATGATGGTGGAAGCCACCGTGACCGGCGTGCCTGCCGAGTCCGAAGCCGGCGAAGAAAATCACCGCGACGATGAAGACGATCCCCGCGACGATGGCAACCCACGCCGCGAGCAGGAAGACCTTGGGGGTCTTGTGGATGTATGGCGCTGGGTCAGTGGACGCAGGCACCGGTGCTGTTGCGGTCGAGGACCGCACGGTTGGGGTTTCAGATGTTTCACTCATGAGACGCATGATGCCCGGGAAAACAGTAGTTGCAGCTATGCGCTACTTAAGTCCCAGCTGTGAGCTGAAAGCCCTCCTAACTGGCTAAATCGTCGGGCCCGGGCACTGATCGAGCTCGAAAGGGCAGACGCGAACCAAGAACTCGGCGTGTGCAATCGCAAGCACCGGTGGCTGCGCACATAGTCGCAGCTCAACGACGCTGTTGGCAGCGGTGATCGCCCGCAGTCAAGTTCACCACCGACGATCGCCGAGTCGGTGACGGCCCGAGGCCTTTATCGCGTAGTTAACAGGTTGGTGATATCGGTGCCGTTGGTCTTGCCGTCGTGGTGATGGTCGGTCGTGTTGCGGCACTCGCCGTCCAGGATGATCTGTCCGTAACTGTGGTCGGACGGAACGAAACTCATACTCGCGGTCACGCCGTCTTTGTTCAGCGTTGTGCCGTGGTAACGCTGTCCCGGCGGCGGGCCGTCGTTCCAGCCATGACCAATCATCGCAGCCCGGACTTGCTGAAAATACGCATCCGGGTCGCCGTGCAATAGGAAGCCGATCGTGACGGTGCCCTGGTACGGCGGCTCTCCTTGGTCGTTGCAGGAGGCGAACGAGAATCCACCGCTGACGCCCTGTAAGTCGGCGACGGCGACGATCTGTTTGGCCGGTTCGACAACCTGCGCCATGGCCTGATCGTCGGTCAGGGGGTGTGCGGAATCCTCGTACGGGTTGGAAGAACCGGCGGAATGTGGTTTATGCAGCACTAGTGCACATCCTCCTATCAGCATGACGATGACCACTACCACGGCAGGCAGTGCCTGCCGTGACCACCGATGCCGGCGCTCAGTGATGGTGTTGGGCATCGAAAATATGATCGTCCGTGATAGATCCTGGGGCGCGGTCCCACTCCGGGTCGTCGGCGGTCGGTGTGCCGGGTATGCCGACGTTGACCCGACCCAGTCCAGGAATGTCGACCTGGACGCCCGGCTGATGGCGCGGTTGGGCCAGCATGCCGTCGGATGCCAGCGCGTCGCCGTGGCCTGAGGTGATGTCGGCCATGCTGTACAAGGCTTCGCTGCCGCGGTGGTAGTAGTACGAGTGGTCGTGGGCGGTGATCTGATCGGAACCGGGGACTTCTGCCCGGAACCGAACAGACCCGAATCCGTCGCCGGCAGGGTCGGTTCCCAGACCTGGGTCTGTCCCGAGTAACTGGCCACTGATGTCGTCGCCGAACACGTACTTGCTCACACCGTCGGACTCGCCGATCATGCCAACCGGGTCCGTGGAGGCGTCCCCTACAAACACGTGACCGCCGTCAAGGTGAAAGCTCGCGGCGTTGCGGGCCAGGTCGGTCCCCGGGCAGCCCAAAAGCACAGCATCGTTGGCGTGCATGCCTCCTAAGGCGAAAGCATCGGCCACCGTCGTCGAGCCGTAAGAGTGTCCGAGAACGGTCACGTGCTCGCCACCGCCGAGGTGGGTGGCCCACAAACCGTTGACGTCCTGCGCCAATGCCTCACCGCCGGTTCGGGCCAGCATCGGTGTGGCAATCCGCGGGTCGGTGAAGTCGTTCGGCGCGTCGTAGCCCATCCACGCGATCACCGCCGTGGGGTTATTCGGGTCCGCGGCGTTGGCCTGCTCGAAGAGGTTGCGAGCGTCGTTGTGGCCGTCGTGCAGCCAGCCGCCTTTGACGCTGCTGCTGGTTCCGGGCACGATCACCGCGGTGTTCTTCGCGGTGTCCGGGTTGCCGACGGCGATCGCTGCCCGGCCCTTACCGCCGAACGCCAACGGGTCATAAGCGAACAGATAGGTCGGGTTGGGGTGCAGAAAATTCTCACCGGCGTCGTGGTCCAGACCTTGCTTGGTCTCATCGGCATTCTGGTAACGGGTGATATCGGTGGCAGACAAACCGTATTTCGCCGGATCACGAACCACGTCGTCCACCGATACGCCGTACCGGCCGGCGACGTCACGCACCCGGTTGAGGTCCTGTGTCATCACCGCGATATTGGCGTCGCTGCGCGCGCTGACCGGTACACCGTTGAGATTGCCGATCTGATCGGGGTGCTCAGCGAGCAGGTGCTGGCGCTGCTCTGGCGTCAGCGACGTCCACCACCGATGCACATCCTCTGCGCTGGTCCCTGGTGGCGGAATCTGAATCGGCGCGTCCAATCCCTGGATGACCGCCGGCGCGTACCCGTCGGCGCGCAGAGTGGCCAGGGATTTCTGCAAGTAATCCGAGTAGCCATCACGTATTGACTCGAGCTGGCCCAACGCCGATTTGGTGTCGTCAATAGCTTGCTGTTCGAGAGCAGAGACCAGGTGATCAATTGCGGATCTCTCCGCCGCGGTGAGGTCGGTGTCTTTTTCAAGATCCAGCGCCTCACCCAGTTCGTTGTCGATCTGCTGTAGCTGAGTCTCTAAAGTCGAGATCAACGTTGCGCCGGTCCGTTGCGCCTCGGCCAGGGCGGCGGCGATGTTTTCCAGGTCGACTCCGATCTTGGGCAATCGCAAGGACTGCGCACCGAGCGATTGCGTCGTGCGCTGCACCTCAGCAGAGTCATTGATCGGATGATCGCCGTTCTCGCGATTCCAGGACGCCTCAAAGCGACGACGCGCTTCATTAAATGCCGCGCTGGACTCGCTCGTGCACCTGCCCGCCGCATGAAACGCCTGCGCCAAATCGGAAATCTGCGCCGGGCGTCCAGCTTGCAGGCTCTGATTGATCGCCCACGGATCCCCTCCGGCTTCGGCGATCAACGCCGGGATGCTTATGTATCGGAGCTGCATCGCACTACTCCTGGTGGGCCAGCCAAGTTTTCACGTGTCGCAAGTGCCGCGCACTGGCCGCGTCGTGAAACGCCTCGGCCGCCGAGAACTCACCGAATCCGATGGCAGTGGTCCCCGCGATAGCCGATCAGCCGCGCCCTGAGCATGGTCGCCCGCGCGGCGAGATTCGTCGGCCCCCGAGTGCAGCAGACCAGCATCGACAAACATCGCAACCCCCTCCCCAGCTCGTCCAACGCTACTACCCGCGCTGCCGACCCGGCGATGATCCCGGCCGCTGGCCAGGGGCCTGAAGATGTCTTGGGGCGATGTCGCATTCGACACGGATCTCACCGCGATGTGCTCGGGGACCTGGTTGGCGCACCAGCGTTGGACGCTTAAGCGCCATCGGGTCTGGCTGGGCAGTACTGAACGCTTCGGCACAACGACACGATTTCGGTACAACGACACGATTAACGAAAGACAACGAAGAGTAACGATTCGCGCACCGCCCTGGATTTGGCGACAGAGCGGATGGAAGTGTGATGCGTGTGAATTTTGATGTTAGCGAGCAGGCGCACTGCTCGCGCGCGCAATGGATGGACAGACCACCCCAACGCTGTACGAATGGTCACTGGCTGCTGCCGGGACACATGATCGTCACCACCATCCCGTGCTCCTGCGGCCCGCACATCCGCTGGGAATGCGAGTGCGGCGCGACCACATATGGGCCGGCGTTGATCGAATCGTGCAGCGCGGTTCGCGGTCTACACGGATCAGGAGTTACTGAACTGGCTCGACTCAAAAACTGAGCTGAACTTGGCGAGGTGGCGGCTGGTACTGCCACTACGCGCCAGACTTGGTGTCGGAGAAGGTCTTCGTCACGTCGGCAGCCGCGGGCGCAGCGTCCTGCTGACCAAGC
>JBEKNM010000236.1:0-6832 GCA_049522835.1 Mycobacterium sp. | reverse complement strand
GACGTCGACGCGTGTGTGCCGATGGCGTTCGCTACTGCGTGAGCCCCGTCGACATATGCGTTGAGCGCATCCCGCAGCTGCGACGACAGCGCGTCACTGAAACTGCTGGTAACCGTGGATGCGCTGTTGTTGAGCGCATCTACGGCCGGGCCCTCGGTCGGGCCGGTGTTGCGGCCTGCGTTGTACGCCCCGACAAATTCATTCACCTTGTCGATGGCGGCTTTGCTGGTCTCTGCAAGCGACTCACACGAGGTGCGAATCGCCTTGGTCGTCAACGACTGCTGCCGCTGGGATTCTCGGATGCTGGATGTAGCGACCGACGCCGATACCGATGCGGACACCGACTGCCGGTAGGCCGGGGCGACGTTCGTGTCGGGTGCGGCAGTGCCGCCGGTGACGCTGGTGCAACCCCCTACTAGGTTGATCAAGCCCATCAGCACCGCCGCCACACAGCCGAGCGCCAGGGCGCCTCGCCGAGGGAATCCCCATCCCCCTCTGTGCCTGCAAGCGACGGCACGCCATCCGATGAGCACGGTTGCAGACGTTACCGGGTCAGGATTCCAATTGCCCCCGACTCACCAACTTCGCCCCAACGGGTAATGCCCGGCAAGTGAAAGAGCCGATGGCCAGACGGCGGGTACCCGGCCACGATGCCGGTGCGGCACGATAGAGGGAAGAACCTGCAAGCATCAACTACGCAGGTGCCCGCCAACTGAGGAGCCGAAGTTGACGACCGAGTTCGCCCGCAACGATCTGGCCAAAACCCCAAGCAACGGAACCGAACCCGACCGCGTTCGGGTGATCCGCGAAGGAGTGGCGTCCTATCTGCCCGACATCGACCCCGAGGAGACTTCGGAGTGGCTCGAGTCCTTCGACGATCTGCTGGAGCGCTCGGGGCCGGTGCGGGCGCGCTACCTGATGCTGCGGCTACTGGAACGGGCCGGAGAGCAGCGGGTGGCCATCCCGGCGCTGACGTCGACCGACTACGTCAACACCATCCCGACCGAGCTGGAACCGTGGTTCCCCGGCGACGAGGACGTCGAACGTCGCTACCGGGCGTGGATGAGATGGAATGCGGCCATCATGGTGCACCGTGCCCAAAGGCCGGGTGTGGGCGTCGGCGGTCATATCTCGACCTATGCGTCGTCCGCGGCGCTCTACGAAGTCGGCTTCAACCACTTCTTCCGCGGCAAGTCGCATCCCGGCGGCGGCGATCAGGTATTCATCCAGGGCCACGCCTCCCCCGGGATCTACGCGCGCGCGTTCTTAGAAGGTCGGTTGACCGCCGAGCGGCTTGACGGCTTCCGTCAGGAGCACAGCCACCCCGGCGGCGGGTTGCCGTCCTATCCGCACCCGCGGCTGATGCCCGACTTCTGGGAATTCCCCACCGTGTCGATGGGTCTGGGCCCGCTCAACGCCATATACCAGGCTCGGTTCAACCACTATCTGCATGACCGCGGCATCAAGGACACCTCAGACCAGCACGTGTGGTGCTTTTTGGGCGACGGTGAGATGGACGAGCCCGAGAGCCGCGGTCTGGCGCACGTCGGGGCGCTGGAAGGCGTGGACAACCTGACCTTTGTGATCAACTGCAACCTGCAGCGCCTCGACGGCCCAGTGCGCGGCAACGGCAAGATCATCCAGGAGCTGGAGTCGTTCTTCCGCGGAGCCGGCTGGAATGTCATCAAGGTGGTGTGGGGCCGGGAATGGGACGCGCTGCTGCACGCCGACCGCGACGGCGCGCTGGTCAATCTGATGAACACCACTCCCGACGGCGACTTCCAGACCTACAAGGCCAACGACGGCGGCTACGTGCGCGACCATTTCTTCGGGCGTGACCCGCGCACCAAGGCACTGGTGGAAAGCCTTAGCGATCAAGAGATCTGGAACCTCAAGCGCGGCGGCCACGACTACCGCAAGGTTTACGCCGCCTATCGGGCGGCCGTCGACCACAAGGGACAGCCGACGGTGATCCTGGCCAAGACCATCAAGGGCTACACGCTGGGCAAGCATTTCGAGGGCCGCAACGCCACCCATCAGATGAAGAAGCTGACGCTGCAGGATCTCAAGGATTTCCGTGACCGCGAGCGCATTCCGGTCAGCGACGCTCAGCTCGAGGAGAACCCTTACCTGCCGCCTTACTACCACCCCGGCCCGGACGCTCCGGAGATTCGTTACATGCTCGACCGGCGCCGCACCCTCGGGGGTTTCCTCCCCGAGCGCCGGACCAAAGCCAAGGCGCTGAAGCTTCCTGGCCGCGACATCTACGCCCCGCTGAAGAAGGGATCGGGAGCCCAGGAGGTCGCCACCACCATGGCGATAGTGCGCACATTCAAAGAAGTGTTGCGGGACAAAGAGATCGGCCCGCGGATCGTGCCGATCATTCCGGACGAGGCGCGCACGTTTGGGATGGACTCGTGGTTTCCGTCGCTGAAGATCTACAACCGCAACGGCCAGCTGTACACCGCCGTGGACGCCGAGCTGATGCTGGCGTACAAGGAGAGTGAGATCGGCCAGATTCTGCACGAGGGCATCAACGAAGCCGGGTCGGTGGGCTCGTTCACCGCGGCCGGCACGTCATATGCGACGCACAACGAGCCCATGATCCCGATCTACATCTTCTATTCGATGTTCGGCTTCCAGCGCACCGGCGACGGCTTGTGGGCCGCCGCCGACCAGATGGCGCGCGGTTTCCTACTGGGGGCCACTGCAGGGCGCACCACGCTGACCGGCGAAGGCCTGCAGCACGCTGACGGGCACTCGCCCCTGTTGGCCGCCACCAATCCGGCGGTGGTCGCCTACGACCCGGCGTATGCGTACGAAATCGCCTACATCGTGGAAAGCGGTCTGGCCCGGATGTTCGGACAGAACCCGGAGAACGTGTCCTTCTACATCACCGTCTACAACGAGCCCTATCCGCAGCCGCCCGAGCCGGAGAACTTCGATCCCGAAGGTGTGCTGCGGGGGATCTACCGGTACCACAAGGCCAGCGAGCAACGCACCAACAAGGCGCAGATCCTGGCCTCCGGGGTGTCGATGCCCGCCGCCCTGAAGGCGGCAGAGATGCTGGCCGGCGAGTGGGACGTCGCCGCCGACGTGTGGTCGGTGACCAGTTGGGGTGAGCTGAACCGCGACGGGGTGGCCGTCGAAACCGCGAAGCTGCGCCACCCCGACCGGCCGGCCGGTGTCCCTTACCTCGCTAAGGCCCTCGCCGAGGTCACCGGGCCAGTGGTCGCCGTATCGGACTGGATGCGTGCGGTTCCCGAGCAGATCCGGCCCTGGGTGCCGGGCACCTACGTCACGCTGGGCACCGACGGGTTCGGCTTTTCCGACACCCGGCCTGCGGCGCGGCGCTACTTCAACACCGACGCCGAGTCGCAGGTAGTCGCGGTGCTGGAAGCGCTGGCACGCGATGGTGAAATCGATCCGTCGGTGCCGGTGGCGGCCGCCCGCCAGTACAAGATTGACGATGTGCAGGCCGCCCCGGTGCAGACTTCCGACCCCGGTCCCGGCGCCTAAAACCACTAAGACGCACGGCTCGCTTTGGCGGAAAGGTCCAGAAAACTGGCGTACGTTTTAGGGGTGAATGACAACCAGTTTAGTCCCCTCGGGAAACCGCGGTCGCCACTCGCGCTGGCGGACAGCGTGCCCGATTCCCTGCTGCGCCGGTTGAAGCAGTACTCCGGGCGGCTGTCCACCCAGGCTGTCGCGGTCATGCACGAGCGGTTGCCGTTCTTCGGGGACCTGGAAGCCTCTCAACGCGCCAGCGTGGCCCTGGTGGTGCAGACGTCAGTGGTGAATTTCGTCGAGTGGATGCAGGACCCGCACAGTAACGTCAGCTACACCGCGCAGGCGTTCGAAATGGTGCCCCACGACTTGACCCGACGGATCGCGCTGCGTCACAGCGTGGAGATGGTGCGGGTCACCATGGAGTACTTCGAGGAAGTTGTGCCACTGCTGGCCCGTTCTGAAGAGCAGTTGACCGCCCTCACGGCGGGCATTCTTAAGTACAGCCGCGATCTGGCATTCACCTTCGCGACCGTCTACGCCGACGCGGCCGAAGCGCGGGGCAGCTGGGACAGCCGGATGGAGGCCAGCGTCGTCGACGCGGTGGTACGCGGCGACACCGGCCCCGAGCTGCTGTCCCGCGCCGCCGCGTTGAACTGGGACACCACCGCGCCTGCGACGGTTGTGGTCGGGACCCCGGCGCCCGGACGCGGCGACTCGAACGGCGACGCCAAAAGCGAACGGGCCAGCCAGTATGTCCGCGATACCGCGGCCAGGCACGGCCGGGCGGCGCTCACCGACGTGCACGGCACCTGGCTGGTGGCGATCGTGTCCGGTCAGCTGACGCCGACCGACAAGTTCCTGGGTGACCTGCTGGGCGCCTTCTCCGATGGTCCAGTGGTCATCGGGCCAACGGCGCCCATGCTGACCGCGGCCTACCACAGCGCCAGCGAGGCGATTTCCGGGATGAACGCCGTCGCCGGCTGGAGTGGAGCGCCCCGCCCCGTGCTGGCCCGAGAACTCCTGCCCGAGCGCGCCCTGATGGGCGACGCGTCGGCGATCGTGGCGTTGCACACCGACGTCATGGGCCCCCTGGCCGATGCCGGACCGACGCTGATCGAGACGCTCACGGCTTATCTAGATTGTGGCGGTGCGATTGAGGCCTGCGCCCGCAAGTTGTTCGTTCATCCAAACACCGTCCGGTACCGCCTCAAGCGCATCACCGATTTCACCGGCCGTGATCCCACCGACCCGCGCGATGCGTATGTCCTGCGGGTCGCTGCGACGGTAGGCCAGCTCAACTACCCCACGCATCCTCCAGTTGTTAATAACGCCATGAATCAGCTTCCGCTCCCGGTCAGGGGGGGTGTCATGGCCCCTTCTGGGCGATAGTGATTCAGACCACAGGTCGCGGCAAGGTATCAAACACGTAGCTTAAGGGCCTTTTTTGTAGGGTGTGTACAAAAACCTAAGACGAGGTTCATAATCTGTTACACCACGCAAAACCGTTTCCACAGTGTTCTCTTAGACACGTGATCGCATTACTTGCGCCCGGACAGGGTTCGCAGACGGCGGGAATGCTGTCGCCGTGGCTGGAACTCGCCGGCGCGGCGGATCAGCTCGCTCTCTGGTCGAAGGCCAGCGGCCTGGATCTTGTCCGGCTGGGCACCACTGCGTCGACCGAAGAGATCACGGACACCGCAGTCGCCCAGCCATTGATCGTCGCAAACACCCTGCTCGCTTACCAGGAGCTGACGAATCGCGGCCTGCTCGCCGATCACGAAGAACACATTGTGGCCGGCCACTCGGTCGGCGAAATCGCGGCCTACGCGATCGCCGGTGTGATGGCTGCCGATGACGCTGTCGCGCTGGCCGCCACCCGTGGCGCCGAGATGGCCAAGGCGTGCGCCACCGAGCCGACCGGCATGTCCGCGGTGCTCGGCGGTGACGAGGCCGAAGTACTCAGCCGCCTCGAGCAGCTCGACCTGATCCCCGCGAACCGCAATGGTGCCGGCCAGATTGTCGCTGCCGGTCCGCTGACCGCCTTAGAGAAGCTCGCCGAAGACCCGCCGGCCAAGGCCCGGGTGCGCGCCCTCGGCGTCGCCGGAGCGTTTCACACCAAGTACATGGCGCCGGCTCTTGACGGCTACGCCGCAGCGGCCGCCGCCATCGCGACCGGCAAGCCCACCGCGAAGCTGCTGTCCAACCGCGACGGAAAGCCGGTGACCGCTACGGCCGAGGCAATGGATGCACTCGTCGCTCAGCTGATCCAGCCGGTGCGCTGGGACCTGTGCACCGCGACGCTGCGCGAGCACGACGTAAAGGCGATCGTGGAGCTGCCCCCTGCGGGCGCTCTCACCGGTATCGCCAAGCGCGAACTTCGGGGGGTTACGGCGCGTGCCGTCAAGTCGCCCGCAGAGCTGGACGAGTTGGCCAACATCTAACGCCCGCTTCGGTCAGTACAACCAAAGAGCACGTCAGTTTGATTTACACAACACATTACGAAGGGAAGCACGCTATGGCCGTCAGCCAGGACGAAATCATCGCCGGTATCGCCGAGATCATCGAAGAGGTAACCGGTATCGAGCCGTCCGAGGTCACCCCGGAGAAGTCGTTCGTCGAGGACCTGGACATCGACTCGCTGTCGATGGTGGAGATCGCGGTGCAGACCGAGGACAAGTACGGCGTCAAGATCCCGGACGAGGACCTCGCCGGACTGCGTACCGTCGGTGACGTCGTCACCTACATTCAGAAGCTCGAGGAAGAGAACCCCGAGGCCGCCGAGGCGTTGCGATCCAAGCTCGAGACCGACAACCCCGAGGCTGTTTCGAACGTCCAGGCAAGGCTGGAAGCGGAACGCAAGTGACAAAGCCTTCCACTGCTAATGGCGGTTACCCCAGCGTTGTGGTAACCGCCGTCGCGGCGACGACGTCGATCGCGCCGGACATCGAGAGCACGTGGAAGGGTTTGCTGGCCGGCGAAAGCGGCATCCGCGTACTCGAAGACGACTTCATCACCAAGTGGGACCTGCCCGTCAAGATCGGTGGCCACCTCAAGGAGCCCGTCGATATCCACATGGGCAGGCTGGACCTGCGGCGCATGTCCTATGTCCAGCGGTTGAGCAAATTGCTGAGTGGTCACCTGTGGGAATCTGCAGGCACCCCGAAGGTCGATCCCGACCGGTTCACCGTGGTCGTCGGGACCGGTCTGGGTGGCGCCGAGCGGATCGTCGAGAGCTACGACCTGATGAACGAGGGCGGCCCCCGCAAGGTGTCGCCGCTCGCCGTTCAGATGATCATGCCCAACGGCGCCGCGGCGACCGTCG
>JBEKNM010000235.1:0-6870 GCA_049522835.1 Mycobacterium sp. | reverse complement strand
ACTAGATTACGCAGCAGTTGGGTGGCATCCCTCCGCAGCGCCCCCAACAATGGCAGTACGTAGATGCCGGCAGCCGCTGCGTCCTGCTGTCGCAAGGTGAAGACAGCTATAAGGCGGACCAGCAAGTGTTGGCCGGTACGGAACGCGACGACATCGACGAACTCACAACGACCGCGATGCAGGCATATCCGGGCTGTCACGGCTGACCCGCTCGACAGCAACGGCCCTCAGGTAATCACCTGGGGGCCTTTTCTTTTGGGCTGTGCGCCGGCGTTGGCGCACGAAACAGGTAGCGTCGAGCCAATGAGCACACCCAAGCATCCCGACGTGCCGACACCGGCAGGCGTGGCCAACGTCGGTGACTGGCGACCGATGCCCGGCATCGGAGGCCGGTTCGCTGAAGTCGGCGCCGAGGCCGCTGTAGCACTGCGACTCGGCCTCGAACACCGGGTCACCGGCCCAGCGGTGAGCCGGTGAACTTGTCGGGGTTCGCGATATCCCATATGGCGCAAACCTTTCCGTCTCGCACCGTCATGGCCGTTATCCGCGGTGACATCTCCCGGTACCCGCCGGCGCCCGGGAAGCCCGCGGTATAGGCACCCAGTTCGCCGTTGACCAAAGCCAGCTGGTTCGCCGTGAAGAAAGCCGGGCCGTAGCGGCGGGCCAGACCGAGCATGAAGCGGGCCACCTTGTCCGGCCCGTGAATGATGTGAACCGCCGTGGACGCCTTGCCATTCGCATCGCCGGTCAGCGTCACGTCGGGATGCAACAGCGCCACCACGGCGTTCACGTCGCCTTCGGCCATAGCGGCCATCAGCTTGCCGACCACCTCGTTGTGGGTGGGATCGGGTTTCTCGGATATCAAGGCCGGCGCCGAGGCCTCCCCGGCCAGGGCCTTGCGGGCCCGCGAGGCCAACTGCCGGGCGGCGGCCTCGTTGGTTCCCAGCACCTCGGCCACTTCGGCGAACGGCACGGCGAACCCGTCGTGCAGCACGAACGCGAGCCGCTGATCGGGGTTGAGCCTTTCCAGCACCACCATCGCCGCGAACCGGGCATCTTCGCGGGCCACCACGGCAGACAGCGGGTCAGCACTGTCGAAGCCGGTGACCACCGGTTCGGGCAGCCAATTGCCCGTATAGGTCTCCCGCCGGTGGGCAGCCGACCGCAACCGGTCCAGCCCGAGCCGGCTCACCACGGTGGTCAACCAGGCCCGCAAGTCGGTGATCGCATTGTCTTGTTTGTCCCAGCGCAGCCAGGCTTCCTGAACGATGTCTTCGGCATCGGCCACGGTCCCCGTCAGCCGGTAGGCGACCGCCATGAGATGCGGCCGCAGGGCCTCGAACGCTGAACCCCTCTGCGACCCAGTCGCAGCCCAAACCATAAGCCCGAGCGTAACGCCACGGTCAGTTCAGCGTCGAATAGCGCACTGGCGTTACGCTCGCGGGCAAGATGACCGAGAACCTGTCGATGAAGGCCGATCGCCACCTGTGGGGCCACTTCGCCCGGCACGGCCCGGGCATTACGCCGCCGATCATCACGCGCGGCGAAGGTGTCACCATCTTCGACGACCGTGGCAAGAGCTACCTGGACGCACTGTCGGGGCTGTTCGTGGTACAGATCGGTCATGGCCGTACCGAGCTCGCCGAAGTCGCCGCGCGTCAGGCCGAAACGCTGGCGTTCTTCCCGTTGTGGGGATATGCCACCCCTACCGCGATCGAGCTCGCCGAGCGTCTCGCACACTACGCCCCGGGCGATTTGAATCGTGTGTTCTTCACCACCGGCGGCACCGAGGCCGTCGAGACCGCGTGGAAAGTGGCCAAGCAGTACTTCAAGCTCACCGGGAAACCCGGTAAACACAAGGTGATTTCGCGGTCGATCGCCTACCACGGCACCACCCAGGGTGCGCTGGCGATCACGGGGCTGCCGTTGTTCAAGGCTCCCTTCGAGCCGGTGACGCCGGGCGGCTTCCGGGTGCCCAACACGAACTTCTATCGCGCGCCCGACCTGTTTCGCAATGACGCCAAGGCTTTTGGGCTGTGGGCTGCCGACCGGATCGCCGAGATGATCGAGTTCGAGGGCCCGGACACCGTCGCCGCGGTGTTTTTGGAACCGGTGCAGAACGCCGGCGGCTCTATCCCGGCGCCGCCGGGTTATTTCGAACGGGTTCGCGAGATCTGCGACGAATACGACGTGCTCTTGGTCTCCGACGAAGTGATCTGTGCGTTCGGCCGAATCGGATCGATGTTCGCCTGCAGTGACATCGGGGACGTCGGCTACGTGCCAGACATGATCACCTGCGCCAAAGGGATGACGTCGGGCTACTCGCCGATCGGCGCGATGATCGCCAGCGACCGAGTGTTCGAGCCGTTCAACGACGGCACCACGATGTTCCGGCACGGCTACACGTTTGGGGGCCACCCGGTGTCGGCCGCCGTCGGGCTGGCCAACCTTGACATCTTCGAGCGCGAAGGTCTCAACGACCGCGTCAAGCAAAATGCGCCGAGCTTCCGTGCCACCTTGGAGAAGTTGTACGACCTGCCGATCGTCGGCGACGTCCGCGGCGACGGGTATTTCTACGGCGTCGAACTGGTCAAGGACAAAGCGACCAAGCAAACTTTCACCGACGAGGAACGCCGATCGCTCCTGAGCCACGTGTCGTCGGCGATGCTTGAGGCCGGGTTGTATTGCCGTACCGACGACCGCGGCGATTCCGTCATCCAGTTGGCGCCGCCGCTGATCAGCGGTCGGGCCGAGTTCGACACCATCGAATCCATCCTGCGCAGCGTGCTCGCCGAGGCCTGGGAGTGGCTCTAGCTGTGGCTCGAGTTCTCCGAGCCACAGCGCAGAGGCCACGACCCAAAAACTGGGAGTGGCTCTAGCCGTGGCTCGAGTTCTCCGAGCCACAGCGCAGAGGCCACGACCCAAAAACCGCGAGCACCTCTAGCCGCCTACTCCCAGAAACGCAGCCTGCTGGCGAGCCGGCCTCGGCCAACGGGGGTGAGGAATCGCTTGGCGACCTCGACGGCCACCAGCACCCGGCGACCCTGTGCCGGGGCTGGGTTCTGTAGAAACCCCGACAAATCCTCGCATAGCTGGTCGAGCGCCAAGCGCAGGTCGGGGTCGGAAGTCGCGTCGCGATGCTGCGTCAGCTCTGCCGATACCCGGTCCAGTCCAGTGCGCCGAACCTGAGTTCCTTTCTCCACCTGCTTGAGCAGATCCTTGAGTGGGCGCACGTTCGCAGTCTGCCCCACCTGCGCGCACCCCGCTGCCAGGGGCGGCAGCGGCGCCGTAACCCATACTCAACTTCTGCCTCACCAGTCACAGCGCGGCTCCCTGCGATCCGGCTACCGATCGCCTAATCTGCACAGTTAATGAGCTTCTTACGCACCGCGTCATGCCTGGCAGCAGCAGCTTTCATGCTCGCTGCTCCAGTCGCGCTGCCGACTGCGGTGGCCGAGCCGAGCCCCGGACCCAATGCGGGCCCTGGAGGCTGCCCGTACAAGGTGTCCACCCCGCAGGCGGTGGACTCGTCGGAGGTCCCCAAAGCCGGTGACCCGCCGATACCGCTGGCGGTGCCTCCCAAGCCAGTCGGCGGCGAAGCACTGGGCAGCTGCGGCATCGTCGCCGCACCCGGTACACCGCCGCTGCCGAACGACATCTCCGCCGAGGCATGGCTGGTGACCGATCTGGACAGCGGAGCGGTCATCGCCGCCAAAGATCCGCATGGCCGTCACCGTCCGGCCAGCATCATCAAAGTGCTGGTCGCGATGGCGTCCATCAACGCGATCAACCTCAACAAGCCGGTCACCGGAACCGCCGAGGACGCGGCCGCCGAGGGCACCAAGGTCGGCGTCGACGATGGCGGTACTTACACCATCAACCAGCTCCTCCACGGGCTGCTGATGCATTCCGGCAACGACGCCGCACACGCGCTGGCCATGCAGCTCGGCGGTATGCAGCAGGCGCTGGAGAAGATCAACGTGCTGGCCGCCAAGCTCGGGGGCCGCGACACCCGGGTGGCGACGCCGTCGGGACTGGACGGGCCCGGCATGAGCACTTCGAGCTACGACATCGGCCTGTTCTACCGGTACGCCTGGCAGAACCCCACCTTCGCCGACATCGTCGCGACCCGGACCTTCGATTTCCCCGGCCACGGCGACCACCCCGGCTACCAAGTGGAAAACGACAACCAGCTGCTGTACAAGTATCAGGGCGCACTGGGCGGTAAAACGGGTTATACCGACGACGCCGGCCAGACCTTCGTCGGCGCGGCCAACCACAATGGGCGACGGCTGATGGTGGTGCTGATGCACGGGACTCGCCAGCCGATTGCGCCATGGGAACAGGCGGCGCACCTGTTGGACTACGGCTTCAGCACCGCCGCTGGCACCCAAATCGGCTCGCTGATCGAACCCGACCCGTCGTTGGTAGCCGTCAAGCCAGACGTTGCCGCTGACCGGCAACCCGGCGCCCAGGCCGCCGGGCTCATGCCCTCGGCCGACGAACTGCCAGTGCGAGTGGGCGTGGCCATCATCGGCACCATCATCGTGTTCGGGTTGATGATGGCCGCGCGCTCCCTGAACCGCCGGCCGCAACACCGTTGACCACCCCAGATTGCTGTGGCACCGTCTCTGAGGTGACCGAAGCCCTTTATGAGGACGCAGGCCTAACGCTCGATGATGATGGAATTACTATCCGCCGCTACTACTTCCCGTTTGCTGCGCCGAAGCGGATCGGTTACAGCCGGATCCAGGGCATCAAGGCTAAGCGGATGCGCCGGGCTTCCGGCAAGGGCCGCTTCTGGGGCACATCAGACCCGCGCTACTGGTTCCCGTTAGACATTCACCGAGGAAGCAAACAGACCCTCCTGGTTTTGTACGTGGGCCGCCGCCGAGTGAGGCCGTGCATCACCCCCGAAGACCCCGCTCGCGTGATCGAGTTGCTGCGCGGCCGGGTCCAGCCCGACTGACCGTAGGTAAGTTGCCGACCTCGTCGCCGCGCGGATTGCCGGTTGGACTCACGGCGGCCAGCGTCGGCGTCATCTACGGTTACGACCTTTCCAGCATCGCCGGGGCACTGCTGTTCATCACCGACCAATTCGGCCTGACCACCCAGCAACAAGAACTGCTGACCACGATGGTGGTAATCGGTGAGATCGCCGGAGCGCTCGGTGGCGGCGCGCTCGCCAATGCGATCGGGAGAAAGAAGTCGATGATCCTGATCACCGTCGGCTATGCGCTGTTCGCACTGCTGGGCGCGATCTCGATTTCGATGCCGATGCTGCTGGCGGCGCGGCTGCTGCTGGGTCTGACTATCGGCGTATCGGTGGTGGTCGTCCCGGTGTACGTGGCCGAGTCGGCGCCGGCCGCAGTGCGCGGGTCGTTGCTGGCCGCCTATCAAGTGGCGACGGTCACCGGGATCATCCTGGGCTACCTCGCCGGCTACCTGTTGGCGGGTACACACAGCTGGCGGTTGATGCTGGGGCTGGCCACCATACCCGCGACGCTACTGCTGCCGTTGTTGCTGCGCATGCCCGACACCGCTCGCTGGTACCTGCTGAAGGGCCGGGTCGCCGCCGCCCGGCGGGCGCTGCTGCGAGTGGAGCCCGAAGCGAACGTCGAAGCAGAGCTGGCCGAGATCAGCCGCGCTCTGCGCGAACGCAGTTCCAACAGCCCGGTGTCGGAGATGTTGCGACGGCCGTATTTGCGGGCCACCATCTTTGTGATCGCCCTCGGCTTTCTGATCCAGATCACCGGCATCAACGCGATCATCTATTACAGCCCGCGACTTTTCGCGGCCATGGGGTTCACTGGTAATTTCGGGCTGCTGGCGCTGCCCGCCCTGGTACAGCTGGCCGGTTTGGCGGCGGTAGGCGCCTCGCTTTTGCTGGTCGACCGGCTGGGTCGGCGACCAATCCTGTTGTCCGGCATCGCCATGATGATCGCCGCCGACGTCGTGCTGATCGCCGTGTTCGCCGGCGGATTCGGCGTGATATTCGGATTCGGCGGCGTGCTGCTGTTCATCATCGGGTTCAGCTTCGGGTTCGGCTCGATGGTATGGGTGTATGCCGGCGAGAGCTTCCCGTCGCGGCTGCGGTCGATAGGGTCGAGCACAATGCTCACCTCCAACCTGGTGGCCAACGCGATCGTCGCCGCCGTCTTCCTGACGATGCTGCATTCGCTCGGCGGCGCAGGAGTTTTCGCGGTGTTCGGGTTTTTCGCGGTGGTCAGCCTCGCCGTTGTCTACCGGTATGCCCCGGAGACCAAGGGTCGCCAGTTAGAGGAGATTCGGCACTTCTGGGAGAACGGCGGTCACTGGCCTGACACAGCGACGGAGACCCGATGACGCTGATCTGCGCGGGCACGGTTGTCATCGATGGGCAGGTCTGCCGACCGGGATGGCTGCAGACATCGGGTCGACAGATCCTCGCCTGCGGAACCGGCACGCCGCCCCGGCCCGCCGATGTCGATTTTTCCAATTCCATTGTGGTGCCAGGGTTTATTGATATACATGTGCACGGCGGCGGCGGCGCTTCTTACACCGAGGCCAACCCGGCGGATACCGCCCGGGCCGCCGAGTTTCACCTCCGGCACGGCACGACCACCACACTCGCCAGTCTGGTGACCGCGCCACCTGCAGAGCTGGTTGCGGGCGTGCGCGCGCTCGCCGAGGAGACGCGGCAAGGCACCATCGCGGGCATCCACCTGGAGGGGCCCTGGCTGAGCCCGGCACGCTGCGGAGCACACGACCACACCCGGATGCGTGATCCGGACCCCACCGAGATCGACGCCGTGCTGGCCGCCGGTGGCGACGCGATCCGGATGGTCACGCTGGCACCCGAGCTACCCGGAAGCCAATGGGCGATACGGC
>JBEKNM010000234.1:0-6871 GCA_049522835.1 Mycobacterium sp. | reverse complement strand
ACCACTGCCGCCGTTACCGAAAATCCACCCGCCGTTCCCGCCGGCCTGCCCAGTCCCCGCCATCCCGTTGGCGCCGTTACCGAACAACGGGCGCCCCGTCATCGCCGCAACCGGGGAAAACACCGCCATGCTCTGCAAACCTTGCTGCGCGGCCTGCAACGGCGACGCGGCGGCAGCCTCAGCGCCGGCGTACGCGGCCGCGCTGCCGTTCATCGCGGTCACGAACTGCGCATGAAACCCCTGCGCCTGAGCGCTCAGAGCCTGAAATTCCTGACCGACATTGCCGAACAACGACGCGATCGCAATCGATACCTCGTCGGAAGCCGCCGCCGCGATCCCCGTCGTCGGACCCGCTGCGGCCGTAGTGGCCTGGGCCAGCGACGAACGAATACCCGCCAAATTCTGGGCCGCATCCTGCACCAGTTCCGGCGCAGCGATCACAAACGACATCTCCATCTCCTTTGACGAATTAACGGCGTTAACCTACATAAAGCATGTGAGGGTGCTCACACGTTCCTGACTGGTGAGCAATAATTAGACAAATTTCTACATATTGTCAATAGCCGTGGATGAGGCTGTGGGCCAGGCGCTTTCGACGTATTTGCCGATATATTTGCCGACGGCGGGTTTCCGATGTTGTTTCGAGACCAATAATGTCGGAAATGGTCAGACATTTTTACTATTGATGTAACACTAAGGGGGCTCGGGGTGACCGTATCGGCTCCATCGTTGAGCCTTTTCAGGGGGCTTTTGAGCTGCCTCGGGGTCGATTCAATGCGATTCCTGGAGTACGCCGGAAGTGGCAAGCTTGGGCGCGGCCGTGGTTCGTGCGCTGGCTTCCATGGCGTCGGTAGCTCCGGTGAGATGAAGGCAAAGGTCGTACCCGCCGTCCCGGCTGACCCTTGGGCGTCAGCTGCAGCGCAACGCGCCGATTCCTTCGTCGAGGGCGGCCTCCAGGTAAGACAGGTCGCCGGTGGCGAGCATGATGCCGACCCCGCCCTGGATACCGGCCAGCAGCGCCGCGGCGGCCCGGTCGGCGTCCACCCGGGCGGCGACCTTGCCCTGCTCCTGCATCGAGCGAATTCCGGTAGCGATGGCGCCATGCCACTTGGCCATCAACTCGGCCGTAACGGCCCGGGCACCCGGAGTAGTGCGGCCGATCTCGGACATCAGCACCGCGATCGGGCAATTCTGCCCCTGGCGACGATAGCGGCCCACCACCACCTCACGCCATCGTTGCCAGGCCGCCCACGAAGAAAGCGCCGCCAGGTACGGTTGCTGGTCGTCGATCACCATCTGTGACTCGAACGCGGCGACCGCCAGCAGCAACTGTTCCTTGCCATCCGGAAAGTAATGGAACAACTGACTTTTCGATGTGCGGGTGTGGGCCATGATGTCTTCGAGCGTGGTCAGTGCCACGCCACGGGCGCGGATCTCGGCGGCCGCGCCCTCAATGATGCGCTGACGGGTGGCCCACCCCTTCGCCGTCAATTTCTGGACTTGCAGGTCCATTTGTGTCGGTGAAGCATATGGACTCATGAGTCCAAACGATACGCGGCTATCCGGCCGCACAGCACTGGTCACCGGTTCCACCGGAGGCCTCGGAGTCGCCATCGTGAAAGCGCTGGCCGCCGGCGGCGCTTTCGTCACGGTCAGCGGACGCAACAAGTCCCGCGGCGACACCGTCGTCGCCGACATCCGCTCAGCCGGGGGCGACGGCGCTTTCATTGCCGCCGACCTCGGCGCCGGGGACGAGGAAGTACGGCGCCTGGCCGACAGGGCCACCGAAGCCGCCGGCGGGCACCTCGACATCCTGGTGAACAACGCGGCCGCCCTGCTGATGCCGACCCCCACGGCTGATATCTCGGATCAGTTGTTGCGAGATACGTTCGCCGTCAACGTCTTTGCGCCATTTCTATTAACCGGCCTGGTCGCACCGGAGATGGCCCGCAACGGAAACGGCGCCATCGTCAACATTGGCTCCATCACCGGACTTCACGGCTCCAGTGGCTCGGCGATCTACAGTGCCAACAAGGCCGCGATCCATTCGTTCACGAAGTCCTGGGCCGACGAGTACGGACCCCTGGGAGTTCGGGTCAACGCGGTCGCGCCAGGGCCGATCTCCACCGAACGGCAACAGGAGTTCGCCGACCACGTCGAACCGATGCTGGCCCGGCTACCGTCGCGACGGATGAGCACGCCCGAAGAAGTGGCAGCCTCGGTGGTATTTCTGGCCAGTGACGACGCCGCCAACATCCACGGAGCCATCCTGAGCGTGGACGGTGGCTGGGCGGCGGTGTAACCGCCGATCTGTTTACCGGGCGGCCCACTCTTCGGCAAGCAGCTGGTAAGAGCGCACCCGGTCTTGGTGGTCGTGGGTGATCGTCGTAATGATCAACTCGTCGGCCTCGGTGGCATCGCGCAACCGCTCCAGCTGGTCGGCTACCTGGACAGCAGATCCGACGAATTGGGTCTCGAGCCGATCCGCGACAAGTTCGCGGTCGGCATCGGTCCAGGTGTGGCCGCGCACTTCGTCCGGAGTGGGAAACGGGATCGCTCCTTCACCGGTGCGGATGCTGCGCACCCAGGGCCCGTAACCAGCGGCCAGCTCACGAGCGGTGGTCTCATCCTCGGCGACGACCACGTCAGCCGAGACGGCGACGTAGGGCCGGTCAAGGTCGACTGAAGGCCGAAACGCTGCCCGGTAACCGTCGGCTGCCTCCAGGACCGTGGCCGGGGCGACGTGGTAGTTGGCGGCGAAACGCAGCCCCCTGTTGCCGGCGACGACTGCGCTCTGCCCGCCACTGCTGCCCAGAATCCAGACCTGCAGGTCGGCGCCTCCGCCGGGCACCACATGGGCCTCCTCACCGTCGTCGGAGCGATAGGTGTCTGCGATCAGTGCGAGGATGTCGTCGACCTGCTCGGTGTAGTCCTGCGATTGCGCGCCCGGCAGCTGCAGCAATGCCTTGTGCAACGCGAAGCGCGGTGACTTCAAAAGTGGCGTCACATCGAACCTCGGCGGGATCAACAATCCATTCCGCGCGCGCCCATTGGTCACCGCCCGCGATGTTGCAGGGGCCGGTACCGACGCTGCCGGCTCACGCGGCTTACCGCCGGAACGGCCCAGGCCGAGGTCGAACCGGCCGGGATGCAGCGCATCCAGTAGGCCGAACTCCTCCACCGTGGACAGGGCGGTGCGATGCCCCATCTGCACTGCGCCCGAACCGAGCCGGATCGTCGAAGTTTCGGCGGCGGTCAGCGCGAGCAGCACGGCGGGCGAGGTGCCGGCAACCCCGGGATTGAGATGATGCTCGGCGAACCAGTACCGGGTGTAGCCCAGAGCCTCGGCGTTCTGCGCGAGGTCGATGCTGTTGCGCAACGCCTGCGTCGCCGTCGAGCCCGACGAGATCGGGACCAGGTCGAGCACCGTCAGCGAAGTCATAACTCTTACGAAGCCACCCCGGTCGATGCATCCGCGTCGGCGGATCGCCTTCCCTGGTCATGGTTCCTCCGTGCCGGCAGCGGCGCCAGGCCCAGGTGGTCGCGCAGCGTGGTGCCCGTGTAGTCGGCGCGGAACACGCAGCGTTCCTGGAGCAGCGGCACGACCTGGTCGACGAACGGATCGAGCCCGCCGGGCGTGATGTGCGGAACGAGAATGAAACCGTCGCTGGCATCTGCCTGAACCAAGTCGTTGATCGTCGTGGCGACGGTCTGCGGTGATCCGACGAAGGATTGGCGTCCCATGACCTCGGCGATCAGTTCGCGGGTGCTCAGGTTCTCCGCCTCGGCTTTGGCCCGCCAGTCGTTGGCGATCGCGATCGAGTCCCGAAACATGCGGACGCTGGCCCGGCCGCGCGAGATGGTGTTGTCTCCCACGACGGGGTCCACGCTGGGCAACGGGCCGTCCGGGTCGTGGTCGGACAGGTCTCGGTTCCAGAGTTGTTCGAGGAACTTGATCGCCGTCTGCGCGGAGACCTGCGCGAGCTGTACCTCGTGCGCAATGTCGGCGGCCTCGGCGTCGGTGTCGCCGATCACGAATGTCGCGGCAGGCAGGATGAGCAACTCGTCGCGGTGGCGTCCATAGCGGGGAAGACGGCCCTTGACGTCGGCGTAAAACGCTTGCCCGGCGTCCAAGGTGCTGTGTCTGGAGAAGATCGCGTCCGCAGCAGCGGCGGCGAAGTCGCGACCCTCCTCAGAGTCGCCGGCTTGGAAGATCACCGGCCGGCCCTGCGGACTTCGCGGAACGTTGAACCGGCCGTGGATGTCGAAGTGCGCATCCTTGTGCGCAAATGCGCCGGCATCCGGATCGGAGACGAAGACGCCGTTCGCCTTGTCCGCCACGATCTCGTCGCCATGCCAGGAATCGAAGAGCTCTTGTGCCGTCTGCAGGAATGTTTTTGCCCGCTCGTAACGCTGATCCTCCGCCAGGAATCCGCCGCGCCGAAAGTTCTCTCCGGTGAACGCATCCCATGAGGTCACGACATTCCAGGCGGCACGGCCGCCGGAGAGATGGTCCAAAGAGGCGAACTGCCGAGCCACGTCGTAGGGCTCATTGAAGGTTGAGTTGATCGTGCCGGTCAGGCCAAGTCGGTCGGTGACCGCCGCCAGTGCGGCCAGCACGGTGAAGGTGTCGGGACGGCCGACCACGTCGAGGTCGTAGATCTCGCCCTTCTGCTCGCGCAGCCGCAGCCCCTCGGCCAGGAACAAGAAGTCGAACTTGCCGCGCTCGGCGGTCTGCGCAAATTGCGCAAACGAGCTGAACTCGATGTGACTGCCGGCCGCCGGGTCGCTCCACACGGTGGTGTTGTTGACGCCCGGAAAGTGCGCGGCCAGGTGAATCTGCTTGATCGGCTTGCTCATTGAAATTCCTCTAAATTCCTCGCCGTCGGTGTGTCAAGCGATCGCGTAGCGGTTGGTGGGACGGGCCAATCCGAGCAACCCGCGAAGCGTGTCGGCCTCGTAGGCGGTACGGAAGAGCCCTCGACGGCGCAATTCGGGCACCAGGCCCTCGGTGATCTGAACGAGGTCATGTGGAAGCGTGGCGGGGCGCAGCCGAAATCCCGATAGCCCCGCGGCCTGCCACTCCTGCAGCACATCGGCCAACTGCGCGGGAGTTCCGACGAAAATCTCTGCATCACTGCGGTATTCGACACCAGCGAGATCATCGAGGCGGCGTCGCCGTGTCTGTGCTTCCGATTGGGTGCGATCGAGGAACACCAACAAATCACCGAAGACGCGTACGGTGTGTCGGCGTCGACCGGCAGCCCATTGCAGCGCCGCGATCTCGCCCGCAATGTCGGATGCCTGCGCGGCGTCGTGCGGGGTGACGAATCCGACGTCGGCGCTGCCGGCGATCAGTTCGTAGGACACACCGCCGTGGCCCAATGCGGCGACGACCGGCTGGCCTTGCGGTGGACGGGGTGTGATTGAGGGTCCTTTGACCGAGAACCAGCGTCCCTCGAAGTCGATGTAATGCAGCTTGTGCCGGTCGATGAACCGTCCGGTGGCGACATCACGAATCTCCGCGTCGTCCTCCCAGCTGTCCCACAATCGGCGCAGCACCTCAACGTAATCCGCGGCTTCCGCGAAATACTCGCCGATCTGCTGTTGGGCAGCCGCAGTATTGATCGCGTCGAGCGACAGGCGAGGCAGTTCGCGGCGCCCGAAGTGAGCCGTCGCATCGTGGCGTGCGGAGATCTGCACCCGAACCCCGGCCCGGCCCGTGCTGACGTAGTCGAGCGTGGCGATCGACTTGGACAGATGGAACGGCTCGGTGTGGGTGACGATCGCTGTCGGTACCAGGCCTATCCGCTGGGTGCGCGGCGCGATCCGGGCGGCGATCAGTACCGCATCCAGCCGGCCACGGACACGATCAATCCGGTCGTCCGGGTCAACGAGATCGTCGGACTGCACCGTCAGCGAATCCTCGATCGTCACGAAGTCCAGCGATCCACGTTCGGCTTCTGCGACCAGATCGGCCCAGTAGCCGGCGTCAAACAACTCAGCCGGTCGAGCGTCGGATTCACGCCACGCGGCCGGGTGCCACCCGGCGCCGTCCAACGCCACGGCGAGATGCAACGGGGTCAACGAATCAGGCATCAGAAGGCCTGCCTTCCTAACGGATACGACCATGGAAACGGATACGACCATGGAACCGACGCGGCTACAACAAATGTGGCCGGCTGTCTCTAACGAGAGGAATTGCCAGTCGACGGTGGGGCGGCCGCCGCACACGCGTCGCGTGTCGGCGGCTGACAACACACACCGTCGACCGGGAGCAGATGACGGCCGCGGTATGCAGAATTTGCTGGTTGCACACTCGCCTCCTGTCTATCGCTCACGCCCTGCGTCTCCAAAGTCTAGCTACGCGAATGACATCGCGCCGAAGCGCGCAAGCACCGCGAACGCGGTCCAACTGCCCATACGCTGGGACGCCGCTGGAATCACTGGGATTGCAACTCGAGTACCTGGTGCTCTATTCCGCCAGTAGGCCGAGCAGACGCAGAATCGCACAAATCGGGCCGAGATTGTGCGATTCTGCGTCTGCTCGCGCGCCTAGAACCGGGAATCACTCGGTCTTGGCCAGCAGCGGCAGCACGCCTTCGGCGAACCAGTACGCCTCCTCCAGGTGCGGGTAGCCCGACAGGATGAACTCGTCGAAACCCAGCGCGTGGTATTCGGTGATCAGGTCCGCAACTTCCCGGTGACTGCCCACCAGCGCTGTGCCCGCGCCGCCGCGCACCAGGCCCACTCCGGCCCACAGATTCGGATAGATCTCCAACTTGTCGACCCGCCCGCCGTGCAGCGCAGTCATGCGTCGTTGCCCCTCGGATTCCGAACTCGCAAGTTGCGCCGTGGCTTTGGCGATCTG
>JBEKNM010000233.1:0-6908 GCA_049522835.1 Mycobacterium sp. | reverse complement strand
CGCGCTGGACGTGTTGCTCTTCTACGTGTTCTTCGAGGCAATGCTGATCCCGATGTACTTCCTGATCGGCGGCTTCGGGCAAGGTGCAGGCCGGTCGCGCGCCGCGGTGAAGTTCCTGCTGTACAACCTGTTTGGTGGGTTGATCATGCTGGCCGCGGTGATCGGGCTGTATGTGGTGACCATGCAGCACGGCACCGGCTCGTTCGACTTCCGCGACATCGTCGCCGGCTTCGCGTCCGGCCGCTACACCGCTGACCCCGCGGTGATCAAGGCGCTGTTCCTGGGCTTCATGTTCGCCTTCGCCATCAAGGCCCCGCTGTGGCCGTTCCACCGCTGGCTGCCCGACGCCGCCGTCGAGGCCACGCCCGCGAGCGCGGTGCTGATGATGGCCATCATGGACAAGGTCGGGACCTTCGGCATGCTGCGCTACTGTCTGCAGCTGTTCCCAAGCGCCTCAACGTATTTCCGACCACTGATCATCGTGCTGGCCGTCATTGGGGTGATCTACGGCGCGGTCGTGGCAATCGGCCAGACCGACATCATGCGCCTGATCGCCTACACCTCGATCTCCCACTTCGGCTTCATCATCCTGGGCATCTTTGTGATGACCAGCCAGGGACAGAGCGGGTCGACGCTCTACATGCTCAACCACGGCCTTTCCACGGCGGCGGTATTCCTGATCGCGGGCTTCCTGATCTCCCGCCACGGCAGTCGGGCCATCGCCGACTACGGCGGCGTGCAGAAGGTGGCCCCGATCCTGGCCGGCACCTTCCTCGTTTCAGCCATGGCCACCCTGTCATTGCCCGGTCTTGCCCCGTTCATCAGCGAATTCCTGGTCCTGTTGGGCACTTTCAACCGCTACTGGCTGGCAGCGTCCTTCGGGGTTACCGCGCTGGTCCTCTCGGCGGTCTACATGCTGTGGCTCTATCAGCGGGTGATGACCGGGCCGGTGGCCAAAGGCAACGAACGAATCAGCGATCTGGTGCCCCGCGAAATCATCGTCGTAGCGCCCCTGATCGCGCTGTTGTTCGTGCTCGGTGTTTACCCCAAGCCAGCGTTGGATCTGATCAATCCCGCGGTGCAGAACACCATGACCACCATCGGCGAGCATGATCCCGCGCCGAGCGTGCCAGCAGGTACCCCCCGGACTGCCGAAGGACCGCACCGATGACACTGCCTACCCCCAGCGTCGAGTACTTCCTGCTGTGCCCGACGCTCATCGTCTTCGGAATCGCGGTATTCGGCGTGCTGGCCGAAGCTTTCCTGCCGAGGGGAGTTCGCTACGGCGCGCAGGTGACGCTTGCCCTCGGCGGTTTGACCGCAGCGTTCGTCGCGGTCGTGGCGGTAGCCAAGTCGATTCCGGCTTCCGGCCGCAGCGCAGTACTGGGCTCGATCGCCATCGACCGAACGACACTGTTTTTACAGGGCACCGTGGTGCTGGTCGCGGTCCTGGCGGTCATCTTCATCGCCGAACGCAGCACCGCCGGTCAGGCCGACAAAGCCAAGGTGGCTGCGATGGCCAGCCGCGTTGCGGGATTGGATTCCTTTACCCCGCAGGCGTCGGCGGTCCCGGGCAGCGAAGCCGAACGTGAGGCGCAGCGGGCGGGCGCCAGCCAGACAGAGCTTTTCCCGCTGGCGATGCTGTCCGTCGGCGGCATGATGGTGTTCCCCGCGTCCAATGACCTGCTGACAATGTTCGTTGCGTTGGAAGTCTTGTCGCTGCCGCTGTACCTGATGTGCGGACTGGCCCGCCATCGTCGCCTGCAGTCGCAGGAAGCCGCGATGAAGTACTTCCTGCTGGGTGCGTTCTCCTCGGCGTTCTTCCTCTACGGTGTGGCGTTGCTCTACGGCGCGACCGGCACTCTGACTCTTACCGGCATCCGCGATGCGCTGTTGGCGCGTAGTGACAACTCGATGGCGCTGGTCGGCGTCGCGCTGCTGTCGGTCGGCCTATTGTTCAAGGTCGGCGCGGTCCCGTTCCATTCCTGGATTCCCGACGTCTACCAGGGCGCGCCCACCCCGATCACGGGGTTCATGGCGGCGGCCACCAAGGTCGCGGCGTTCGGCGCGCTGCTGCGCGTGGTCTATGTCGCGCTACCCCCGCTGCACGACCAGTGGAGGCCTGTGCTGTGGACGATTTCGATCCTGACCATGTTGGTTGGCACCATCACCGCGGTCAACCAGACCGACGTCAAACGAATGCTGGCCTATTCGTCGGTCGCGCACGTCGGGTTCATTCTTACCGGTGTGATCGCCGACAACGCGGCGGGTCTTTCAGCCACATTGTTCTATCTGGTCGCCTACAGCTTCAGCACCGTCGGCGCGTTCGCCATCGTGGGTCTGATCCGTAACGCCGACGGTGTCGAAGACGCCAACCTCTCCCACTGGGCCGGGCTCGGGCAGCGTTCACCCATTGTGGGCGTGATGCTTTCGATGTTCTTGTTGGCCTTCGCCGGTATTCCACTGACCAGTGGATTCATCAGCAAGCTCTCGGTGTTCAAGGCCGCCGCCCAGGGCGGCGCGGTGCCACTGGTGATCGTCGGTGTGATCTCCAGCGGGATCGCCGCGTACTTCTACGTCCGGGTGATCGTGTCGATGTTCTTCACCGAAGCAACCGATGACACCCCACAGGTGGTGGCGCCCGGAATCTTGAGCAAGGCCGCCATCGCGGTATGCGCCGCAGTCACAGTGGTTCTGGGGATCTTCCCGCAGCCGCTGCTCGAGTTGGCCGACCACGCCGCCCAGCTGCTGCACTAAATCAGCCGCGAGCGCGCCGCTGAACGGCGTGCCTGACTCGACCGCGGCTGCCAACAGATCCGCATCCAAAGGCAAACTCTGGTCAACGATCTCGCCCCGGACTGCGCCACCAGAAAGCCGCCGACGGCCACGCCTCACGGGCTAGTTGAAGGCACCCGACTGGTCGTTGCTCACGTTGGAGAAGCCCGAGTCATTCATGCCCGAGTTCATGACGCCCGAGTCCATCATGCCGGAGTTTTGTATACCCGAGCTGCCGCTGCCCGAGTTCATGAAGCCCGTGTTACCGCCGGCGCCCGAGTTGAAGAAACCCACGTTGTTGCCGCCGGCGCCCGAGTTGAAGAAGCCAGTGTCACCGCCGGTGCCCGAGTTGAAGAAACCCGTACTTCCCCCGATGCTGTCCGAGTTCATGAAGCCCACGTTCTCGGTGCCGCCCGAGTTCATGAAGCCCACCTCGAACTCACCACCCGCCGCGTTCATGAAGCCCGAGCTGTTGTTGGCCCCATTCGCACGGCCCGAGTCGAAATTACCCGTGTTGAAGAAGCCCGAGTCGTTCGTGCCCGTATTCCCGAAGCCCGAGTTCGAGACGATCCCAGTGAGGTTGGCCGTGTTGCCGACACCCGTGTCCAGGGTGCCCGAGTTCCAGAAGCCGGTGTTGATGTTCCCCGAGTTCCCGGAACCAGTGTTGAGGGTGCCCGAGTTAAAGAAACCCGTGTTGCCGGTGAACGTAGAGGGGACACCCCCGGACATGCTAGTGCCGCCGGAGTTGAAGCCGCCCAGGTTCAAGATGCCCGAGTTGAACATGCCCTCGTCGAATTCGCCCGAGTTGAAGCTACCCAGGTTGCTGAAACCCCCGTTGGAGACGCCCACGTTGCCCTCGCCCGCGTTGAGGGCGCCCATGTCGAAATTGCCCGCGTTAAAGCTGCCCAAAGTCTGGAAGCCCGTGTTCCCCACACCCATGTTAGAGGTGCCCAGGTTGAACAAGCCGGTGTTAAGGGTGCCCGCGTTCCCCACGCCGGTGTCGGTCATGCCGGTGTTCAACAAGCCGGTGTCGAAATGGCCCGCGTTCGCTATGCCCGAGTCCGCTACGCCGGTGTTGAACATGCCGGAGTTTCCGGCGCCCGAGTTGAAAAAGCCGGCGTTGTTGGTGCCCGAGTTGAACAAGCCGGTGTTGTCGCTACCCGAGTTCAGCCCGCCGAAGCCAATCTGGTTGTTGCCGCTGAGCCCGATGCCGAAGTCGTTGTTGCCGGTGTTCGCAAGGCCGAAGTTGGCGCTGCCGGTGTTGCCGAAGCCCAAATTGAAGCTGCCGTTGTTCCCCAAGCCGATGTTGAAACCGCTACCGTTGGCGTTCAGCCCGCCGATGCCAATCTGGTTGTTGCCGGTGAGCCCGATGCCGATATCGCCGCTGCCGCTGTTGCCAAAGCCGAAGTCGCTGCTGCCGAGGTTCCCGACGCCGACGTTGTTGTTACCGACGTTGCCCATGCCCACGTTGAGGTGCCGATGTTGCCGGCACCCAGGTTGGAGTTGCCGACGTTGCCGCTGCCCACGTTGCCGGAGGACGCGATAGGCGAACTGCTTCCGTTGGCAGCGACCGCCGATTGGCTTCCGTTGCCGAAACCGAGGTTGTTGCTGCCGAAGTTGCCGGAGCCCAGATTGCTGCTGCCGAAGTTGCCGCTGCCCACGTTGCTGCTGCCGGTGTTTCCGCCGCCCACGTTGGTATTGCCGGTGTTTCCGCCGCCCAGGTTGAAGCTGCCGATGTTGCCGAATCCTAGATTGATGCCGCTGACCTGGCTGACCTGGCCCGGCAAGCTCTGCACTGCCTGCTGCCACGACGCCAACTGCGCAACCGCCGCCGATGCCCCGCGGTGATACCCCACCATCGCAGAGACGTCCTGGGCCCACATCTCCTCGTATTGGCTCTCAGCAGCCGCGATCGCCGGCGCGTTCTGTCCGAGCAGGTTCGAGGTCACCAACTGCATCAAGCCGAAACGATTGGCCGCCACCGCCGTTGGATGCACCGTGGCCGCCAACGCCGACTCAAACGTACTGGCTACCGCTTTAGCCTGTGCAGCTGTCCGCGACGCCTGAGCCGCTGCCGCACTCAACCATCCCGAATACGGGGCGGCCGCGGCCACCATCGCCGCCGACGCCGGACCCTGCCAGGCCCGACCCGCCAACCCCGACGTCACCGACCCAAACGAGTCCGCCGCAGACCCCAACTCGGAAGCCAACCCATCCCAGGCCGCCGCAGCCTCCAATATCGGAGCCGAACCCGCGCCAGAAAACATCAGCGCCGAACTGATCTCCGGCGGCAACGTCAAGAAACTCATCAGCTTGTCCCCCCATAGATCGAACAGCACGTTCTCCGCAGACCCGCACGGCCCGCCAATAATTCAGGCGATCCGGTACGTCACTCGACCAGCGGCACGGGACTATACATGGAAGAAGTCGCGGCTCAAATCCGAGGTCTCCCGAACCTTTACGGAAATCAACAGGAAAAGGATGGATCCCACGGTAAACAGCGGGTCAGCCCAAGAACGGGCGTGTGGCCAAGACGTAGATCGCCAGCACCCCCAACGGCGCCGCCAGCGGCAACCACGGCAACTGCAGCGGGAACGACGTCGCAACCAGCCCAGCAAACGTAAACCCAACGGCGCCGGCAAATGTCGGCCAGCTCCCCATGACGAGGCCGGTGGGCGTGCCGACGGCATGGTGGCACACCAGGTAGGCAGCTGCGCACAGTCCGGACAGTGCGGCGAACACATGCGGCGGATCGGCCACCATGATCGTAGCCACCGACAGCAACACGGCAAGCGTTGCGGCCGAGCGAACCACCATCCCGACCCCCACCATAGTCAGCGCTAATGCCCCTGCGGCAACTGCCAATCCGTGGGATCCATCGGCAGCTAAGCCGACCATCACCAGGCCGAAACCGGTCGAGAAGACACGTGCACTCAGATGCGCTGTTGCTGTCATGGCACTGCTATCCCCGGAGCCGCCCGCGCACCCGATGGCGGCGGTCCGGCAGCACGCCCATCGACTGCTCCAAGCCGCGATCCTCGTGCCAGGACACCACGTCGACACCGATGGTGGCCATGTCGCGGTACATCGCAGAGCGCTGCAGCGCCCACATCCGGTCGACGAGCGGATCCTGCTCGCCTTCAAATGGGGAGCTATCGAGGACGTCGACAGCGACCACGACGTGGCCGCGTTTGCGAAGGTCGATCAACGCCAGGGCGAATTCGGTATCGAGCAGTGTGGAGAACGCGATGACGATCGCCCCTGCGGGAACTGCCGCACGCGGCGCCAGAGTCCCAGTCGTGTTTTCGAATCCGTCACCGGCACCGAGCACCGTGTCCAGCACCCGATAGAACTGGCGCTGCCCGATGTCAGCGCCGAGCCAGCGCGGGCTGTTGCCGCCGAGCGCGACGATTCCGGCGCGATCACCATGTCGCAGCGCGGTCTGCACCACCTGCGCCGCACCGCGCACCACTCGTTCGGTGGCGTCAGTCGCCGCGCCTGCCGGCTGCTGATACGTGTCGATCAGCACCACCATGTCCGCGGCGCGATCGGTCAATCGCTGTGTCACGTGTAATTGACCACGCCGCGCGCTCACCGGCCAGTTCACCGCGCGCAGTTGGTCGCCGGGCACGTAGGGGCGAATGTCGGCGTATTCGACGCCCGGGCCGATGTGCCGGGTGAGGTGGGCGCCCAAGCGATCGAGCAACTCAGTCTGAGGGATTGGCGTCGCCTGTGGTGGCGTCAGCGGAAACACGATGACGTCGACGGCGTCGACGGTTGCCGTGCCCGTCAGCAATCCGCCACGCGCCAACACGTCGACCCGAGCCCGGAGGGGATACCGGCCCCAGCGCTTTGCCATTGCCGCAACCGTTTTCGCCTGACGAGCGTCCGAATCGAGAACTTCGAGCTCCATTCCTTCCACGGCGCAGACAGTGAGGTCGACTCTCCCTGAGCCGCGCTCCTCTTGAGTTGCCCACACCTTGAACCGCACCTGCTCGTTCTCGAAGCAGCGTTGCGAATCAGGCTCTCCGTGCACCTGGATCTTCGGCGCCCGAAGCTGCCAGCTGATCGAACAGAGCACGCCGAGCAACGGCGCCGCGAACGCGATCAGCTGCCACTGACTGCCGATCACG
>JBEKNM010000232.1:0-6917 GCA_049522835.1 Mycobacterium sp. | reverse complement strand
CGAACGCGTGCGCTCGCGCTCGGCGGTCTCACGATTCAGCCGCTGCGCCTCGTAGATGGTGACGTTGGTGCGAGACATCAGCAACGACGCGATTCCCACCGCGATGATCGCGCCAGGCACCACCGAGAACGAACCCGTCATCTCCGCGACCATGATCATGACTGCCAGCGGTGCACGGGCGACACTACCGAAGCACGTCATCATCCCCACGACGACGAAGATTCCCGGCTCGTGGGGCACCCCCGGCAAGCCGGCCAGCTCGCCCAGCCGCCAGATCGCGGCTCCGATGAAGGCCCCGATCACGATCCCCGGGCCGAACAATCCACCGGATCCGCCAGTCCCGATCGACAGTGACGTGGCGACGATTTTGGCGATGGGGAGGATGACGATGATCCATAACGGGATCTGCATCAGCGACCCGCGGTCGGCCGCCAGCTGCGCCCAGCCGTAGCCACTGCTCAGGATCTGGGGAATGAGTAGCCCTAACAGGCCGACCAGCAGCCCGCCGATCGCCGGCTTGAGCACTGGCCCGCCGGGCAGTCGGTGGGTAAGGGCGACCGTGGCGTGAAAAATTCGGGCGTACAGGTAGCCGACCGCCGCCGCGAGCACACCGATCAGCACGAACCACAGCAGCGGCCCCGCCGTCTCGAAGCGGTACTCGGCGTCGATATAGCCGAACAGCGGGTCGAACCCCAGGAAAGACCCGAGTACGGCGTACGCGGTCCCCGATGTGATGAAACCGGGCAGCAGAGTGCGGTAATCGAAGTCATCCCGGTAGGTGATGGATGCAGCCAGCACCGCCCCGCCCAGTGGCGCGGCGAAGATCGCGCCGATGCCCGCGCCGATCCCGAGTGCCACCGCGATGCGACCGTCCTCGTCGCTCAGGTTCAGCCGTCGGGTCAGCAGCGAGGAGAAGCCGGCAGATATTTGGGCCGTCGGGCCTTCGCGGCCACCCGAGCCACCTGATCCGATGGTCAGTGCACTGGCCACCATCTTCACCAGCACCACCCGGAAGCGGATCGCGCGGGGATCGCTATGCACTGCCTCGATGGCTTCGTCGGTGCCGTGACCGGTGGCTTCCGGGGCCAGCTTGGCAACAATCATTGCCGACAGCAGCGCCCCGGCCGTCGTCACCAACGGAATCGCCCACGCACGTCCGAAGCCGCCAGACCCGCGGCCGCCACCTTCACCGACGGGCTTCGGGATGTGGTAGTCCGCGAGGTAGCCGAGCAGAAATTCGTTGGTGTATTTCAGCGCGAGATAGAAGACGACCGCTCCGAGGCCGGCAATGACACCGATCGTGAAGCCCAGCATTAGCCACTCACGCAGGTAGCCCGACTTCCTGATCGATGCCCCGAATCGTCCGCCGGCAGCGGCGGGCGGGGCTATCGGGAGCCCGGGTTCATCCGCCGTTTGATCGCTCACAGCGCGGGCCTGGCCCGCGACCCCCGCGGTGGTCTCCCAAACGAGAACCCAGGCATCCCAAGCACCTGGTCATCTTATTGAAGCCGAGGGCAAGGAATAAACGGACCGAAGTCCGGTTATACGGGTAACGCTAAATTAGGAGGTAGACATGCCTGCGATCACCGCAGACACACTCACATTGCCCCGGGTGCGCCCGGCGGGCCCAGCCGACACCGAGCGTCCAGTCCGATCGATCACCACTGGCCCGCGAGGCTACGAGGGCGAGGGCTTCCCGGTGGTTCGGGCGTTCGCCGGGGTCAGCACCGCCGCTCTGGATCCGTTTGTCCACATGGACCAGATGGGCGAAGTGGAATACCAGCCGGGAGAGCCCAGGGGCACCGATTGGCACCCGCACCGTGGCTTCGAAACCGTCACCTACATGATCGACGGCAAGTTCGCGCATCAGGATTCCCACGGCGGCGGCGGCCTGATCAGTGACGGCGCCACGCAATGGATGACAGCCGGCGCGGGCATCCTGCACATCGAGACCCCGCCTGCCGAACTGGTCGAAAGTGGCGGCGTCTTCCACGGCATCCAGCTGTGGGTGAATCTGCCGAAGAAAGACAAGTTCGCGCCGCCCCGGTATCAGGCCATCGAAGGCAACGACGCCAAGTTGATCGCATCCGACGACGGCGGAGCTCTCGTCCGCATCATCGCCGGCGAGGTCGACGGTCACGGCGGACCCGGTATCACCCACACCCCGATCACGCTCGTGCACGCGACGATCGAAAACGGAGCCCGCCTGAACATCCCATGGCAGCGTGACTTCAACGCGCTGGTATACGTGCTGTCCGGCAGCGGCTCCGTCGGTCCGATCGGACACCCGATTCACCAAGGTCAGCTGGCGGTCCTCGGACCAGGAGATCGGATCAGCTTGGCTGCCCAGCCAGCCACCGACGTGCTGATCCTGGGCGGACAGCCGATTCGGGAGCCGGTCTTTCACTACGGACCATTTGTGATGAACTCTCGGGCCGAAGTGATCGTTGCGCTCGAGGAATATCAAGCTGGGAAATTCGGCGTTATCCCGCCGAATGCGCTAATGCCGCACCATGGCGGTGGCAGACTCTAGCAATGCCCTCAACGGTGAGCCGCGGGCCGGGGCGTCCTCCGGCGGCGAAGGCGGACGAGACGCGCAAGCGTATCGTCCGCGCCGCTCGTCTGGTGTTCAGCGAGCGCGGTTACGACGGGGCGACTTTCCAGGCGATCGCCGTCCGCGCTGACTTGACCCGGCCGGCGATCAATCACTACTTTTCCAGCAAGCGGACGCTGTACCGGGCAGTGGTGGAGCAAACCAACGAACTCGTAGTCGCGGCCGCCATCGACGAGGCACGCCGCGAGACCAGCCTGATGGGGCGGCTGTCGGCGTTCATCATCGTCGCGGTGCATGCCAATGCCGATCATCCGTCCACGTCAGCGTTTCTGGTCACCAACGTGCTGGAGTCGCAGCGGCATCCGGAGCTGAGCACCGCCGAAAACGATGCCGTGCGAGTCAGCCGCGAATTTCTGCATTGGGCGGTGAACGACGCGATCGAGCGGGGCGAGGTCGCTGCCGATATCGACGTCGGTGCGTTGGCCGAGACAATGCTGACCGTGCTCTGCGGCGTCGGCTTCTACGCCGGCTATCTGCGGGACCCGCACGACATGAAAGCTGTCACCGAGATGTTGGGCCAGCTGCTGGCCGGCGCGCTCTGGCAGCCCAAGAACTAAGCGATTCCGGCGCCGATCCCCGCGAAGTGACGTCGCGCACAAAGCACATAGTTTGACTAACTTACTCGGGTAGCATGATTGCGACATGACTGAGCTCGACGACTCGCCCTCATTGCCACCATCGGTACGGACCGCTGGCGACAGCTGGACCATCACCGAACTGGTCGGCGCCACCGCGTTGGGGGTCGCTGCCGGCCGGGCCGTGGAAACGGCTGGAGCCAATCCGCTGATTCGCGACGAATTCGCCCGCATCCTGGTGTCGTCGGCCGGTCCGGCGTGGGCGCAGCTGGCCGACCCCAAGCTGGCCTGGCTCGACGGCGATCCGGAGGGTCAACGGGCGCATCGACTTGGTATCGACTACCAGGCGGTGCGCACCCATTTCTTCGACCAGTACTTCGCTAACGCGGTCAGCGCCGGCATCCGGCAGGTGGTGATCCTGGCGGCCGGGCTGGACTCCCGCGCATACCGGCTGAACTGGCCGGCGGGCACCGCCGTCTACGAGATCGACCAGCCCAAGGTGCTGGAGTTCAAGACCGGAATTCTTCAATCGCATGGTGCGGTTGCCGCCGCTAGCCGACGCCCGGTTCCGGTGGATCTGCGCGATGACTGGCCGGCCGCTCTGACGGCCGCCGGATTCGACCGCACCCAACCGACGGCGTGGCTTGCCGAAGGCTTGCTGCCCTACCTGCCGAGCGACGCTCAGGACCGCCTGTTCGAGAAGTTCACCGCCCTTAGCGCGCCGGGCAGCCAGGTCGCCGTCGAGGTCTTCGGGATGAATTCGCGAGCAAATTCGCAGCGATGGCAGCGAATGCGGGAACGGCTCGGTCTGGACGTCAATGTCCAGGCGCTGACCTATCACGAGCCCGACCGTTCGGATGCCACCCAGTGGCTTGCTGACCACGGCTGGCAGGTGCACGGCGTGAACAACCGCGAAGAGATGGCCCGACTGGGCCGCGCGGTACCCGAAGACCTGGCCGACGAGACCGTCCGCAGCACGCTGCTGCGAGCGCGTCTCGGCGAGCCGTCCAACTAATCAACGAAGTACGTAAAGAGCGGGGAGTACGCGATGAGCTCACTACGCACCCATGACGACACCTGGGACATCAAAACCAGCGTCGGCAGCACCGCGGTGATGGTCGCGGCGGCCCGCGCCGTCGAAACCGACCAGCCTGATGCGTTGATCCGCGACCCGTACGCCAAACTGCTGGTCGCTAACGCCGGTGCCGGCGTTCTGTGGGCGGCCATGCTCGACCCGGCCGTGGCGGCCAAGGTGGAAGCTCTCGATGCCGAAACCGCCGCCGTCGTGACGCATATGCGCGGCTACCAAGCGACGCGGACGAAGTTCTTCGACACCTACTTCGCTGACGCCGTCGCGGACGGGATCCGGCAGGTGGTGATTCTCGCGTCAGGACTGGATTCCCGCGCCTACCGGCTGGACTGGCCGGCCGGCACCACCGTGTACGAGATCGATCAGCCCCAGGTGCTTGCCTACAAGTCCACGACCCTGGCGGAAAGCGGTGCGACGCCTACGGCCGATCGCCGTGAGGTAGCCATCGACCTAAGACAGGATTGGCCCGCCGCGCTGCGCGCTGCCGGCTTTGACCCCGCGGCGCGGACCGCTTGGCTGGCCGAAGGACTGTTGATGTACCTGCCTGCCGAGGCCCAGGACCGCCTTTTCACCCAAGTCGGTGAGCTGAGTGCGGCTGGGAGTCGGATCGCGGCTGAAACCGCAGCCTCCCACGGCGACGATCGGCGAGAGCAGATGCGGGAGCGGTTCAAGAAGGTGGCCGAAGAGATTGGCCTGGAGCAGGCTATCGACATTGGGGAGCTGATGTATCGCGACGACCACCGGGCAGATCTCGCACCCTGGCTCAACAACCACGGCTGGCGCGCTCGGGCGCAGCGCTCGACTGATGAGATGCGCCGGCTGGGTCGCTGGATTGAGAATGTTCCGCTGGCCGACGACCAGGATGCATTCTCGGACTTTGTCACCGCGGAGCGGTCGTAATGGCCCGCACCGTTGACGACTCCTGGGACATCGCTACCAGTGTGGGGGCGACTGCGGTGATGGTCGCGCTGGCCCGTGCGGCCGAAACCGCCAGCGCCGACCCGCTCATCCGGGACCAGTTCGCCGAGCCGCTGGTCTCCACGCCTGAGCTTGCGGGCGTCCGTGAGCAGGTGACCGCATGGTGGACTCCGGAGCCGGATGACCCCGACGGGGGTGCCGCCGACTCCCGCCACATGATCAACTACCAGGCGGTCCGCACCCACTTTTTTGACGCCTACTTCGCCGATGCTGTCGCGGCCGGTATCAGGCAGGTCGTGATTCTGGCCGCTGGCCTGGATTCGCGCGCCTACCGCCTGGACTGGCCCGCCGGAACCGCCGTGTACGAAATCGATCTGCCCAAGGTGCTGGAGTACAAGGCTGAGACACTTGCCGGCCACGGCGCCACACCCATCGTCGACCGGCGACCGGTGCCGGTCGACCTGCGCCACGATTGGCCTCAAGCGTTGCGCGACGCGGGTTTTGACCCGAGCCTGCCAACGGCGTGGCTGGCCGAAGGGCTGTTGCCGTTTCTGCCGGCAGCAGCACAGGAAGCCATGTTCACCTCGATCGACTCGCTGAGCGGATCAGGCAGCCGACTCGCCGTCGAAAACTTCGGGGTTGACGCAGAGAATCGCCGAGAGGCCGAGGAGAAGTGGGCCGAACTGCGGGCCAAGCGCGAAGCGCGGGGCCAAGACACCTCATTCAACCCGTTCGATCTGTGGTTTGAAGACGAGGGTCGGCCCGACTGCGGTGATTGGTTCGCGGCGCACGGCTGGACCACCCGCACGGTGAATGCGCGCGAGGAGGCAGCGCGATTGGGCCGCGAGCCGCAATCGGATGACAGGCCGTTTGCGAACAGCTTTGTGACGGCAACCAAGCCCTGACTACGTGCGAGTAGCGGGAGCGCCCCCCGAGCTCCCGCGGTCCGAACGGATCTTCCCTACTGCTCTCCCAACCGGATGGTTAGGATCGCGGTTATCACCTATGAGCGTCCGCCCGCAAAGCGGTGGGGATGCTCCCGAAGGTGTGAAGAGGTGCGAAAAGGAAGGGACACTGATGACCACCGAATCAGCTGCACCGAAGACATCCAAGTCCCCGAACGGGGCCCCAGCAGCCGCGCCGGTCGATATCGCCGCGACGGTGGGGAGGCTTCGCCAGACTTTTGCCACTGGCCGCACCCGCGACATCGAGTGGCGCAAACAGCAGTTGCTGCAGCTGCAAAAGTTGATGGAGCAGAACGAGGCCGCGATCGCCGCCGCCCTCGCCGACGATCTGGACCGCAACCCCTTCGAGGCATTCATCGCCGATATCGCAACCACTGCCGGCGAAGCGAAGTACGCAGCCAAGCACCTGCGTAAGTGGACGCGCCGCAAATACCTGCTGCTCGAGGCGGCTCAGCTCCCCGGCCGTGGCTGGGTGGAGTATGAGCCGTACGGCACCGTGCTGATCATCGGCGCCTGGAATTATCCGTTCTACCTGACGCTGGGTCCGGCGGTCGGGGCCATCGCCGCCGGAAACGCCGTCGTGCTCAAGCCCTCGGAAATCGCCCCGGCGTCTTCGCGCTTGATGGCCGAGTTGGTGCCCCGGTATCTCGATAACGATGCGATCGCGGTGGTGGAGGGCGACGGTGCGGTGAGCCAGGAGCTGATCGCGCAGGGCTTGGACCGCGTGATGTTCACCGGCGGCACCGAGATCGGCC
>JBEKNM010000231.1:0-6929 GCA_049522835.1 Mycobacterium sp. | reverse complement strand
GGACCGCCACCGAGTTCTCCGCACACCACCGGCTTGATCAGCCTCAGAAAGCCTGTTGCACACCGTCGGGGCCCCCGACTGACCCAGATCCGGCTGTCAGCCAGACGTTGAAGGGCGGCTCACATTTGTGCGCGCCGGAGTACTGCCACCGCTACCGGCCCGCCGCGCGTTCGCCGCAGTCGCAAGACACCGCGACCACCCACATCGGGTTTCGATGCGTGGTAGATCTGGCGTCAGATTAGGCTGCTCGATCGGCCGAGCAGCAAACCAATTCCTTGCCGCCGGCGGCAGACCGGACCGCGGAAACGACTGGCGGGTTACTGGTGGGTGGACGGCGGGTGACGGATGCTGCCGACCCGCGCGGGGTCGGCGCGGGTTCGCTAGCATCAGCGTTTGTGTTGCCCCCGACAAGCCGAATTTCACCAGCGAGTTCTGGCAGGTTTCGGCAGGCGGTGCGGCGCCCGCGGCGGGCTATTGTTCGTTGCTGTGCGGGCGGGGCAGGCCGCGGATTCCGACCGTTGGCTTCGGTGGCGTCCAATGACCACTGAGGCACCGGCGAAGGACACGCCGTCAACGGAGGGGGAGGGGCAAACCGCGCCAACGGAGGCGAAGCCGGCGCCGCCGCCCAGGCCGAGACCGCGCATCATGATCGGTGTGGGCGTGCTGGCGGTTGTCATCGCCGCCTACGCCCTATCGTTGCTGGGCGTCCACTTGCTGCAAAAATCAGAGGGTCCGCTGCCGCCACTGGACCTGAGCCAGGGCGGCGGCGATGCAACCATCGTGCAGCTGCGCCTCGAGGAGCTGAAGCCGGTCGCGAATCGCCTCACGGTGAATGTGCTCGTTTATCCCGGGATTTCGCAGTACGACAACCGCTTCGATGTGCTCGCCGGCGATGTCGCCGTGCGGCTGTATCCAACGAGCGACCTGGGCGACCTCAATTACCCGAAAGGAAAAGCACCGGCGCAGCTGAGCACCGTAATCGAGGCGCACGGCGATCCGGGTAACTGGCCATTCGACTCGTACAAAACCGAGAAGCTCTCGGCCGATGCGTTTGAAGGGATGGGCGACGCCCGCAAAAAGGTACCCGCCCGTGTCGAAGTAACCGGAGCGTTGGACGGCTGGGACATTACCGTCGACCGCGTCAAGGATCCCGCCGCGCTGCCAACCTCACGCGGCAATGACAACGGGAACGTGGTCATCACCTTCAGGAGAGCCAAGGGCCCGCTGATCTTCGACCTGGGTATCTGCCTGGTCCTCATCGCCCTGCCCACCTTGGCGCTGTTGGTGGCCATTCCGATGGCGCTGGGCAGGAGGAAGTTCTTGCCGCCGTTCGCAACGTGGTATGCCGCGAACCTGTTCGCCATCGTCCCGCTGCGCAATATCCTTCCCGGCGCCCCACCGCCCGGCTCGTGGATCGACCAAGCCATCGTGCAGTGGGTGCTGATCGCGCTGGTGACGGCGATGAGCTTGTACATCTTTGCCTGGGTCCGGCAAGGGGACTGATAGCTCCGGGGGTTGTCGGACGCTTGTGGCATACTCGTACGTATGTTCGAACAGATGCCGGGTCGTGGGTCGGATCCGGAGGTGATCGCCCGGTTTGATGAGCTGTTTGAGCGGCGCTATCCGTCGACCACGCCGGAGTCGGTCGTGCTGGTGGATCGGGTCTGTTCGGCCTGGCGGTCGGAGAATCGGGCGGCGGCCGCGCAGTTGGCCGCGATCGGGGAGTTGTTCGCCTATCGGCTGTCGCGGTGTTCGGAGAACGAAGCGTGGGCGATCGACACCATGGAGGCGGTCACCGCGGAGCTGGCCGCGGCGCTGCGGATCGGTCAGGGACTGGCCGCGAGCCGGCTGCGCTATGCCCGGGCCATGCGTGAGCGCCTACCCAAGGTGGCCGAAGTCCTTAAAGCCGGGGATATCGACTACCGGACGTTTCAGACGCTGGTGTATCGCACCGATCTGATCACCGACCCCGACGTGTTGGCGGCAGTCGATGCGCAGCTGGCTGTCAAGGTGGTGCGCTGGCCGTCGATGTCGCAGGGCCGGCTGGCCGGGCAGGTCGACAAGATCGTGGCGCGGGCCGACGCGGATGCGGTGCGGCGGCGCCGGGAACGTCAGGCCGACCGCGAGGTGTGGATCGGGGATCTCGCTGACGGGGTCTCAGAGATCCACGGGAGCTTGTTGACTCCGGACGCGCATGCGCTGGACAAGCGGTTGACTGCGCTGGCGGGCACGGTGTGTGAGCATGATCCGCGCAGCCGCCAGCAGCGCCGCGCCGATGCCCTGGGGGCGCTGGCGGCCGGGGCCGATCGGCTGGGCTGCCGCTGCGCTCGCCGCGACTGCGCGGCCGGAAAGCGGCCTGCCGCAACACCGGTGGTGATTCACGTGATCGCCGAGGAGGCCGGCATCGACGGCAGCGGCACCGCGTACGCATCCGAGGTGGGCGCCGATGGGCTCATCACACCCGAACTCGTCGCCGAACTGGCCAAATCCGCCAAGCTGGTGCCGCTGGTGCACCCGGCCGATGCCCCGCGCGAGCCGGGATACGTCCCGTCAGCGGCGCTGGCCGATTTTGTCCGCTGCCGGGATTTGACCTGCCGCTGGCCTGGCTGCGATCAGCCGGCGCGCAACTGCGACCTCGACCACACCATCCCCTACGCCGATGGCGGGCCCACGCATGCGTCTAACCTGAAGTGTTACTGCCGCACTCATCATTTGGTGAAGACGTTCTGGGGATGGCGCGATCAACAGTTACCCGACGGGACGCTGATCCTGACCTCGCCCTCGGGGCGCACCTACGTCACCACCCCAGGCAGCGCGCTGCTGTTTCCCAGTTTGTGCCTGTCCACCGGCGGCCTGCCGGCTCCAGAAGCCGACCCGTCGCTCGACTACTGCGCCGAGCGGAGCGCGATGATGCCCAAACGGCGCCGCACCCGCGCCCAAAACCGGGCCCACCGCATCGCCACCGAACGCCGTCACAATCACCACGCCCGGACCGCCCAGCGGACCGAGTGCTCAAGCTACGCTGGACCGGCCCCACCCCAGACCGACAACGACCCACCGCCGTTCTAGGTGCACGATATTCACATGCCCGCATCGCATCCCGAAAACCACGTGCGCCGCGAGCAACTACCGCCGCTGGCCGCTGAAGATCACCGCTGCGATGTCTGTGCGTTGGCTTACCCGGAGATCGGCATCCGCGACGCGGTCAGCGCTATCGTCGGCCTACCGGGCGCGGTCCGGGAGGTGGTCGGCACCATCCCACCCGAGGCACACCGTGTGCGGCCAGCTCCGCAAGTATGGTCGGTCGCTGAGTATCTTTGTCATATTCGCGATGTCTACGTCAGCTTCACCATCCGCCTGCACCGGACGCGCACCGAGGATCGGCCTGCGCTGGAGCCGATGTTCAATGACCTGCGGGCCCGCCGATTTCGCTATAACGCTTGCGACCTCGAAACTACGCTTGACGAGCTCGCGGCGGCTGCGGCGGGTTTCTGTGAAGAAATCGCACGCACCGGAGAACACGACTGGAGCCGTGTTGCGACCCGTTTGCCAGGCGAACACCGCACCGCGCGCTGGCTCGTCCGCCAGGCGATGCACGAAGGCATTCACCACCTCGGCGACATCCGCAGAATCGGCGAAACACTCAGCGGAGCTGCTACCGACCGCCGATCCGCCTGACCGAATTTGGCTCTGAGCAGGTAGTCCTCTAGACTCGAGGGGTTGCCTTGGGCAGACCTCGGCCGGTACGTGCAAACGTAATCGGCCCCGCGTGCCCTTCGACAACAAAGACCATGCACGTCAGGTGCTGGTAGGCCTTGCCCACCGAGGCTCACCGCGCTGTTTTCTCCTGCCGTGCACACGTGAAACCAGGTCAGGAGATCGAGTGATTCAGCAGGAATCGCGGCTGAAGGTCGCCGACAACACCGGCGCCAGGGAGATCTTGTGCATCCGGGTGCTCGGCGGTTCGTCGCGACGCTACGCCGGCATCGGCGACGTGATCGTCGCCACCGTCAAGGAGGCTATCCCCGGCGGCAACGTCAAGCGTGGCGAGATCGTCAAAGCCGTCGTGGTGCGCACCGTCAAGGAGCGCAGGCGTCCCGACGGCAGCTACATCAAGTTCGACGAGAACGCGGCTGTGATCATCAAGCCCGACAACGACCCGCGCGGCACTCGCATCTTCGGACCGGTCGGCCGCGAACTGCGCGAGAAGCGATTCATGAAGATCATCTCGCTGGCCCCGGAGGTGCTGTAGATGAAAGTCCACAAAGGCGACACCGTGCTGGTCATCTCCGGCAAGGATAAGGGCGCCAAAGGCAAAGTGCTGCAGGCCTACCCGGACCGTAACCGGGTGCTGGTCGAGGGCGTCAACCGGATCAAGAAGCACACGGCGATTTCGACCAACCAGCGCGGAGCGCGGTCGGGCGGAATCGTCACCCAGGAAGCCCCGATCCACGTCTCCAACGTGATGGTCGTCGACTCCGACGGCAAGCCCGCCCGAATCGGCTACCGGGTCGACGACGAGACCGGCAAGCGGGTTCGTATCTCCAAGCGCAACGGCAAGGACATCTGATGACTACTGCAGAGAAGGTTCAGCCGCGTCTCAAAGAGCGCTACCGCAACGAGATCAAGGATTCGTTGCACAAGCAGTTCGGCTACGGCAACGTCATGCAGATCCCGACCGTGACCAAAGTCGTCGTCAATATGGGGGTCGGCGAGGCCGCCAGGGACGCCAAGTTGATCAACGGTGCGGTCAACGACTTGGCTCTGATCACCGGACAACGGCCGGAGATCCGTAAGGCGCGGAAGTCCATAGCGCAATTCAAGTTGCGCGAAGGCATGCCGATCGGCGCGCGGGTCACCTTGCGCGGCGACCGGATGTGGGAGTTCCTCGACCGTCTCACATCGATTGCGCTGCCGCGTATTCGTGACTTCCGCGGGCTTTCGCCCAAACAGTTCGACGGTGTCGGCAACTACACCTTCGGGCTGGCCGAGCAGTCGGTGTTCCACGAGATCGATGTGGACAAGATCGACCGGGTGCGCGGCATGGACATCAACGTTGTCACCTCGGCGACGACCGACGACGAAGGACGAGCGCTGTTACGGGCCCTCGGCTTTCCGTTCAAGGAGAACTGACTAGATGGCTAAGAAGGCACTGGTTATCAAGGCGTCGCGCAAACCGCGCTTCGCGGTGCGCTCCTACACCCGCTGCAACAGGTGCGGCCGCCCGCGTGCGGTCTACCGCAAGTTCGGGCTGTGCCGGATCTGCCTGCGCGAGATGGCGCATGCGGGTGAGTTGCCCGGTGTGCAGAAGAGCAGCTGGTAACAGGCCGGCACAGGACAAGACCCCTACCAAGAAAAGGCGCGCGGCAGGCCCGAGCCGGGAACCACCGCGAGGAAGGTGACAGACGCTGTCATGACCATGACGGACCCGATTGCAGACTTCTTGACGCGTCTGCGCAACGCCAATTCGGCGTACCACGATGAGGTGAGTTTGCCGCACTCCAAGATCAAGGTGAACATCGCCCAGATCCTCAAGAGCGAGGGATACATCAGCGACTACCGGACCGAAGACGCTCGGGTCGGCAAGTCGCTGGTCGTCCAACTCAAGTACGGGCCGAGCCGGGAGCGCAGCATCGCCGGTTTGCGCCGGGTGTCCAAGCCGGGGCTGCGGGTGTACGCGAAATCCACCAGCCTGCCGCGGGTTCTCGGCGGCCTGGGGGTGGCGATCATCTCGACCTCCTCGGGTCTGCTGACCGACCGTCAGGCAGCCAGACAGGGCGTGGGCGGCGAAGTCCTCGCGTTCGTCTGGTGACAGGGACCGGAAGGACCAAAAGGAAAAGCTATGTCGCGCATTGGTAAGCAGCCGGTTCCAATCCCCGCCGGAGTCGACGTGACGATCGACGGCCAGAACGTCTCGGTGAAGGGGCCCAAAGGCACCCTGGACTTGACAGTCGCCGAGCCGATCACAGTGTCGCGCAGCGAGGACGGTGCAATCGTGGTCACCCGTCCCGACGACGAGCGGCACAACCGTTCACTGCACGGGCTGTCGCGCACGCTGGTGTCCAACCTGGTCACCGGTGTGACGCAGGGTTACACCACCAAGATGGAGATCTTCGGGGTCGGCTACCGGGTGCAGCTCAAAGGTTCCAACCTGGAGTTCGCGCTGGGATACAGCCACCCCGTGGTGATCGAGGCGCCGGACGGCATCACGTTCGCGGTTCAGTCACCGACGAAGTTCACGATCACCGGGATCGACAAGCAGAAGGTCGGCCAGATCTCGGCGAACATCCGCCGTCTGCGCCGTCCCGACCCGTACAAGGGCAAGGGCGTGCGCTACGAAGGCGAGCAGATCCGCCGCAAGGTCGGAAAGACAGGTAAGTAGTCATGGCGCAATCACAAGCTGGCACCGCTGAGCGAAAGCTGTCGGGGCAGAGCGTATCCGCAACTCGGCGGGTTTCCCGGCTGCGCAGGCACGCGCGGCTGCGCAAGAAGATCGAGGGCACCCAGCAGCGCCCGCGGTTGGTGGTGCACCGGTCCGCGAGGCACATTCACGTGCAATTGGTCAACGACGAGAACGGCACCACGGTCGCCGCCGCGTCGTCGATCGAGACCGATGTGCGCGGCCTGGACGGTGACAAGAAGGCCCGCAGCGTGCGGGTGGGCCAATTGATCGCAGAGCGTGCCAAGGCCGCCGGCATCGACAGCGTGGTGTTCGACCGTGGCGGGTACACCTACGGCGGACGGATCGCGGCGCTGGCCGATGCCGCACGCGAGAACGGATTGAGTTTCTGATGGCAACTGGAAGGACCGCATAATGGCGGAGCAGCCGGCTGGCGGGCAAGGCGCCCCAGACAGCCGCGACAGCCGCGGTGACCGTGGTGACGGCCGCGGTCGGCGCGACAGCGGGGGCCGTGGCGGCCGCGATCGCG
>JBEKNM010000230.1:0-6939 GCA_049522835.1 Mycobacterium sp. | reverse complement strand
CGTGGATCTGAGCAGATCACCATGACCCGCCCATGCCGACGGATCACCCTGCACTTGTCACAGATTGGCTTGACGCTCGGGTTCACCTTCACGGCTCTTCGATCCTGTTCTGTCTACTCGTGATTGCGTTGGGGGCTTTGCGTTACTTGTATCGGTACACAATGCGGCCCCGTGACAGGTCGTAGGGGGACAACTCCACCACCACCCGGTCCTCGGGCAGGATGCGGATGTAGTGCTGCCGCATCTTGCCGCTGATGTGGGCAAGCACCTTGTGTCCGTTCTCCAGCTCAATGCGGAACATCGCATTGGGCAGGGGCTCGACCACGCGGCCCTCGACCTCTATGGCACCGTCCTTCTTGGCCATAACCTCTCAGAAATCCTCGTCTTTGGTTTCGTATCGTTGATGTGCCCACGCCGGCGCAACCATCGTCCCGACTTGAAACGTGAGACGGTGACAGGAAATTCCAGGACAGGGCACGCAAGAAGTCGGCGCGCATGACGCACCGTTGCTCCACGATACCTGGTTATACGGCCTAGCCAAAATCGCTGTAAGAGGAATCGGGCCCCCTCCCTCGCCCTCCCACATGGTCGCTGACGAGGGCATACTTGACCCTGATGCCAAGCCCGTTAGCAAACGCCACTGCGCAGCCGCGCAAGCCCGTGATGATGACCATCGACGACGATCCCTCGGTGTCGCGCGCGGTGGCCCGGGACCTGCGCCGCAATTACGGCGAAGACCACCGCATTGTGCGCGCGGAATCGGGCGCCGACGCCCTGGAAACCCTCAAAGAACTCAAACTGCGCGGCGAAGCGGTCGCGATGCTGATCGCCGACTACCGGATGCCGCAGATGTCCGGCATCGAGTTCCTCGAACAGGCGATGGACCTGTACCCGGCGGCGCGGCGGGTACTGCTGACCGCCTACGCCGACACTCACGCAGCCATCGACGCGATCAACGTCGTCGACCTGGACCACTACCTGCTCAAGCCGTGGGATCCACCCGAGGAGAAGCTTTATCCCGTCATCGACGACCTGTTGGACGCCTGGAAACGGGCGCCGGAACACCCCATCCCACACACCAAAGTGATCGGGCACCGCTGGTCACAGCGATCCTGGGAAGTCCGCGACTTCCTGGCCCGCAACGGGCTTTACTACAGCTGGTTCATGGCCGACGAGCCCCCCGGCGAGCGGCTGCTACAGGCGGCCGGCGAGGACGGCTTGCGGCTACCCGTCGTCGTGACCGAAGGCGGCGACACCCTCGTCGACCCCACCGACGCCCAACTGGCTGACACCCTCGGCCTGACCACCACGCCCTCCCAGAAGTTCTATGACCTGGTCGTCATCGGCGGCGGGCCCGCGGGGCTGGCGGCTGCCGTGTACGGAGCCTCCGAGGGCCTGCGCACGGTACTCATCGAACGCACCGCGACCGGCGGCCAGGCCGGCCAGAGTTCGCGGATCGAGAACTACCTCGGCTTTCCGGACGGGGTTTCGGGCAGCCAACTGGCCGACCGGGCGCGCAGACAGGCGGAAAAGTTCGGCGCCGAACTCATCACCGCTCGCACCGCCACCGCATTGGAAATTAACGGCAGCGCGCGCACCGTACGCTTCGCCGACGGCGGCTCCATCGACGCGCACTCGGTCATCCTCGCCACCGGCGTCGCCTACCGCCAGCTGGACGCAGCCGGGTGCAGCGAGCTCAGCGGGCGCGGCGTCTACTACGGAGCGGCCACATCCGTCGCGTCGGAGTGCGCCGACGACGAGGTCTACGTGATCGGCGGGGCCAACTCGGCCGGTCAGGCTGCGATGTTCCTGTCCCGCGAGGCCAAATCGGTGACCATCGTGGTGCGTGCCCACTCGTTAGAAGCGTCAATGTCGTACTACCTGATTCAGCAGATCGAGCAGAATCCCAAGATCACCGTCCGCACCTGCACCGAAGTCCATTGCGCGGTGGGAGACGACCACCTGGAGAAACTGACCCTGCTCGACAACCGGACCGGCGACACCGAGGACGTCACCTGCGCCCGGATGTTCATCTTCATCGGCGCCGCGCCGCGCACCGAATGGCTCGACGGTGTGCTCGCCCGCGACGACCACGGCTTCATCCTTACCGGCCCGGATCTGCGAAACGTGTGCGGCTGGACATTGGACCGTGCGCCGCACCATCTGGAGACCAGCGTGCCGGGCGTGTTCGTGGCAGGCGATGTGCGTTCCGAGTCCGCCAAGCGGGTCGCGGCCGCGGTCGGCGAAGGATCGATGGCCGTGATGCTGGTCCACCGCTACCTGGCCGAGTCTTAATGGGTCCGAGGGGGTTCTCAGCGCCATGACCAACGAGCTGCCGTGTAAGCCCGACGAGCTACGCACCCTGTTCCTGTTTGAGGCGCTGACCGACGAGCAACTCGCGGTGCTGTGCAGTAACGGGCACATCGTGCACTTTGAACCGGGCCCGATCTGCGTAGAGGGCGATCCGGCGACCTGCTTCTACGTCCTCATCGAAGGGGAGCTGGTTATGTCCAAGCTCTCCGGAGGTCAGGCCATCGAGACCACCCGCGCATCGCAGCGCGGCGTGTATTGCGGCGCCTGGCGCGCGTTCACCAGCAGGCCCCAGCAGAGCTACGACGCGACGGTGCACGTGACCAAGCCCTCGCAGTTCTTCGTGATGGACGCACCCATCTTCGCCAAGTTCATGAAGGACCAGTTCCCGATGGCGGTCCACTTGCTTGACGGGATCGCCGTCGGCACCGAACGAACTCGCCGGATCATCGACAATCGGGAGAAGTTGCTGGCGCTGGGCCGGTTATCGGCCGGCTTGACCCATCAGCTGAACAATCCCGCCGCGGCCACCGCACGAGCCGCGGCCGACTTGCGCGACCGGATCGCGGGCATGCGCGGCAAACTGGTGATGCTCGCCGACGGCACCGTCACTCCCGAGGCGATGCGCGCCCTGGTGCGGTTGCAGCAGCAGGTCGCCGACCAGGTGGCCAAGTCGACATCGCAGCACCTGAGCTCGATTGAGACCACCGACCGAGAGGACGCAGTCGGGGAGTGGCTGGAGGACCACGGTATTGACGGCGGTTGGGATATCGCACCGACGTTTGTCGAAGGCGGCGTCGACACCGACTGGTTGGAGCGGATTTCCGCGGTCACTGACGAACTCGCGTCGACATCGTTGCAGGAGGCGATCCGGTGGATCAACTACACCATCGAAAGCGAGCTGCTGATGAACCAGATTGCCGAAGCGAGCAAGCGGATCTCAGCGTTGGTCGCCGACGCGAAGCAATATTCCCAGATGGACCGGGCCCCGTTCCAGGTGGCCGACGTGCATGACCTGCTGCGCAGCACACTGGCGATCTTCGCCGACCGGTTGACCAAGGACGCAAGCAAGGACCCTGGCAAGAACTCCACAGCCATCACAGTGGTCAAGGAGTTCGACCAATCGCTTCCCGAAATCCCTTGCTATCCAGGCGATCTCAACCAGGTATGGACCAATATCATCGACAACGCGATCGCCGCGATGCGTGACAGTCCAGATTCAAAGGGCGGCAGGCTCACCCTCCGCACCTGCAGGGAAGGCGAGAGCATGGCCCGGGTCGAGATCTGTGACACCGGACCCGGGATCCCCGAGGATATACGCGAGCACATCTTCGAGCCGTTCTTCACCACCAAACCCTTCGGGGAAGGCACCGGTCTGGGGCTGGATCTGGCATTCAACATCGTCGTCAAGAAGCACCGCGGGGATCTGCGAGTGGAATCCGTACCCGGCGATACGCGGTTCATCGTGCTCCTGCCGCTGGCGGTCCCGACCGCCGTGGATCCTGCCGTGGATGCAGCCGTGCCGGAATAGCGGCACCGCACCGCCGGTTGCAGACGCCATGACCGATTCTGCGGATGGCAAACCCAACTTGGGCCGGTTCGGATCGTTCGGACGCGGCGTGACACCCCAGCAAGCCAAAGAAATCGAGTCCCTGGGTTACGGGGCCGTCTGGGTAGGCGGATCACCGCCCGCCGAGCTGGCCTGGGTGGAACCCATTCTCGAAGCGACGAGCACGTTGCAGGTGGCCACGGGCATCGTCAACATCTGGACGGCCGCAGCCAAGCCGGTGGCCGAGTCGTTCCACCGCATCGACAAGGCATACCCCGGGCGCTTCCTGTTGGGGATCGGTGTGGGCCATCCCGAGGCCGTCACCGAATACCGCAAGCCCTACGACGCGCTGGTGGAGTACCTGGACCAGCTCGACGAGTACGGAGTGCCGGCCAACCGTCGGGTGGTCGCGGCGCTTGGCCCACGCGTCCTCGGACTCTCGGCGCAACGCAGCGCCGGGGCGCACCCCTACCTCACCACCCCGGAACACACCGCACGTGCCCGTGAAATCATGGGCCCCTCGGCCTTCCTGGCGCCCGAACACAAGGTGGTGTTGACTACCGACGCCGAGAAGGCTCGCACGGCGGGGCGCAAGGCATTGGACATCTATTTCAACCTGGCCAACTACCGCAACAACTGGAAACGGCTGGGCTACACCGACGACGAGGTCACCCGGCCGGGCAGCGACCGCCTGGTCGATGCGGTGGTCGCCTACGGAACGCCCGACGCGATCGCGGCACGGCTCACAGGGCACTTGGATGCCGGAGCCGACCATGTCCCTGTTCAAATCCTCACCAAAGATGACAACCTGGTTCCGGCGCTGGCCGAACTGGCGGGGGCACTCGGACTGGCTCATTCGTGAACAACTCGTAGGGGGACGTAGATGACTGAGGCGGTTTCACTCAAACCCGATCTGGGCCGTTTCGGCGTGTGGATGGGGACCCGCTCCATCACGCCGGAACTGGCTACGGAGATCGAATCGCTCGGTTATGGAGCCGCCTGGATCGGCGGATCACCAGACGCCGACCTGGCTTGGGTCGACCCAGCCCTGGCACAGACCACGTCGCTGCAACTGGCCACCGGGATCGTCAATATTTGGTCGGCACCGGCGCCGGCGGTCGCCGAGTCCTTTCAGCGCATCGAAAGCGCCCACCCGGGAAGGTTTTTGCTCGGGATCGGGGTGGGCCACCCCGAGCACACCCAGCAATACATCAAGCCCTATCAAGCACTAGTCGGTTACCTGGACGAACTCGACGCCGCGATGGTGCCAACCAGCCGTCGGGTGCTCGCGGCACTGGGTCCCAGGGTGCTTCAGCTATCGGCGGAACGCAGCGCCGGCGCCCACCCGTATCTGACCACGCCCGAACACACGGCAAAGGCGCGTGAACTGGTAGGGAACTCGGTGTTTTTGGCACCCGAGCACAAGGTGGTGCTCACCACCGACCGCGACGAAGCACGTTCGATTGGCCGACAGACCGTCGCGCATTACCTGGTCATGAGCAACTATGTGAACAACTGGCTGCGGCTGGGGTTCACCGAAGCCGACGTGCGCGAGCCCGGCAGCGACAGGCTGATCGACGCGGTGGTGGCCTACGGCACCCCCGATGCCATCGCGAAACGCCTCAACGAGCACCTGGAAGCCGGCGCCGACCACGTGGCAATCCAGGTACTGGGCGACGGGACTGAAGACAAGCTACTACCTGCGCTGAGCGAACTGGCCGGGCCGCTAGGATTAACTCCCCCAAGCTGACCGTCCCGCTCGGTTAGGCTTTGGACCATGCGGCTACTGGTCACCGGCGGCGCCGGCTTCATCGGCGCCAATTTCGTGCACAGCACCGTCCACGAGTACCCCGAGGACTCGGTAACGGTGCTCGACTCGTTGACCTACGCGGGCCGGCGCGAGTCGCTGGACGGCGTCAAAGACGCAATCCGGCTGGTAGTGGGCGATATCACCGACGCTGAGCTGGTTTCCCAGCTGGTCGCCGAGTCCGATGCAGTCGTACATTTCGCCGCGGAAAGCCATGTGGACAACGCGCTCGACGACCCGGAACCCTTCCTGCACACGAACGTGATCGGGACGTTCACCATCCTGGAGGCGGTACGACGCCACGGTGTGCGGCTGCACCACATCTCGACCGACGAGGTCTACGGGGATCTGGAGCTCAACGACCCGAAGCGATTCACCGAGTGGACGCCCTACAACCCGTCGAGTCCGTACTCGGCTACTAAAGCCGGCGGCGACATGCTGGTCCGGGCCTGGGTGCGGTCGTACGGGGTACGCGCGACGATCTCGAACTGCTCCAACAACTACGGGCCGTATCAGCACGTCGAAAAGTTCATCCCACGCCAGATCACGAATGTGCTCACCGGCCGGCGACCCAAGTTGTATGGCAGCGGCGCCAACGTCCGCGACTGGATCCACGTTGACGATCACAACAGTGCGGTCCGGCGAATCCTGGAAAAGGGCCGGATCGGCCAGACGTACCTGATCAGCGCCGAGGGCGAGCGCGACAATCTGACCGTGTTGCGCACGCTGCTGCAGATGATGGGTCGCGAGCCTGACGACTTCGACCATGTCACCGACCGCGTCGGCCACGACCTGCGATACGCCATCGACCCGTCGCTGCTGTACAGCGAATTGTACTGGGCCCCAAAGCACACCGACTTCGAGGAAGGATTGCGAGACACTATCGACTGGTATCGCGCCAACGAATCGTGGTGGCGTCCGGTGAAGGACGCCGCTGAAGCACGCTACCAGCAACTCGGTCGGTGACGTGAAAGTTCGCGAACTCAAGATCCCGGGCGCCTGGGAGATCACCCCTGCCGTGCATGGGGACTCCCGTGGACTGTTCTACGAATGGCTCACTGACCGGGAGTTCAGCGCCGTTACCGGTCATCGGTTGGATGTCCGGCAAGCGAACTGCTCGGTGTCATCGGCCGGTGTGCTGCGTGGCCTGCATTTCGCCCAGCTGCCACCGAGCCAAGCCAAGTATGTGACCTGCGTATCCGGCTCGGTGTTCGATGTCGTCGTCGACATCCGTTTGGGCTCACCGACATTCGGCCAGTGGGACTCAGTTCTG